>CAZCFC010000023.1:0-19200 GCA_964497815.1 uncultured Cypionkella sp. | reverse complement strand
GTCATGAAAAACAGGCCCAGCAGCAGCCCTTTGAACGGCTTCAGATCCGCCTCAAGCTGATGGCGGAATTCAGAGTTGGCCAGCACCACACCGGCCACAAAGGTGCCCAAAGCCGGTGACAGACCCACCAGCATCATCAGAAACGCAATGCCCAGCACCATCAGCAGGCTGATGAAGGTCGACATTTCCGGCAGTTTCGCCGCGTGCACAAAGCGGAAAATCGGCCGGCTCAGGTAATGGCCTGCCAGCACAATCGCCGCCACGATCACCAGCGTCAGCAGGGCCGCGCCCCAGCCCGGCAACGATTGGACAAGGGTGATCAGCGGTTCGGCGGCACCTTCGGCCTGCGTGGACTGATCGGGGTTGACCACACCAAACTGCGCCGCGAGGGGGCCCTGAATCTCGGGCAGTGCCAGAAGCGGGATCACCGCCAACATCGGGATCACCGCAATATCCTGCGTCAGCAGGACCGAGAACGCCGCACGGCCGCCAGAGGTGCGCATCAGGTTCTTTTCGGTCAGGGTTTGCAGCACGATGGCGGTCGAAGACAGCGACATCAGCATCCCGACTGTCAGCGCCACAGATGTGGGATTGCCGAACAGCATCAGGAACCCCGTCACCAGCACCGTGGTGATGCCCACCTGCGCGCCGCCCATGCCCAGCAGCTTATGCCGCATGTCCCACAGCACCTTGGGTTCCAGTTCCAGCCCGATCAGGAACAGCATCAGCACGACGCCGAATTCGGCAAAGTGTTGCAGATCAGCAGTTTCCGCGCCTGCCAGGCCCAGAACCGGGCCCATCAGAATTCCGGCGGCCAGATAACCCAGCACCGATCCCAACCCCAGACGCACCGCCAAAGGCACCACCAAAACGGCGGCACCAAGATAGATCGAGGCTTGCAGCAGAAAACTTTCCATGGTCGTCTTTCACGTCGGCAAAGGCGCATCGGCCTTGAACTGGTCCATTACAATCTGACTTTGTACGCGCGCGACCGCCGGATGCGGCAGCAGCAATTCGTGGATCACCCGGTTAAGATCGGGCAGATCGGCACACCAGACCCGCAGCAGATAGTCTGCCTCTCCGGTCAGGGTCCAGGCGGACACGATCTCGGGGCAGGTGGCGACCAGACTGCCAAAACTGCGGGCGGCTTCGGGGGCATGGGTGGCCATTTGGACCTGCACAAAGGCCTGTACGGTCAGCCCAACCTTGCCCGGGGACAGCCGCGCCGCATATCCGGTGACAAACCCCTCGGCCTCAAGCCGCTGGCGGCGGCGCGCGGCCTGACTGGGCGAAAGGTTCAGCCTGTCACCCAATTCCTGCGCGGTCAGCATGGCATCGGCCTGAATCTCGGCCAGCAGGCGTGAATCGGTGGCATCCAACATGCGGGTTTCTCGCAGTATTTCGGGGTTACGTGCGACAATCGCGCGCAAATCCCGCCGCAGCAAGCCATATTCGCGCGAAACCCGCGTCACATATGCGTTATTCTTGCTTATATCCTTTTGAGAAGGCCAGACATGGGACCGTTTCCGCATTCCGCCCCGAAAGCCATGATTTCGGCCCTGAACCCCGCAGGGACCGATGGGTTCGAGTTCGTCGAATTCGCCCATCCGCAGCCCGATGAATTGCGGGCGCTGTTCACGCGCATGGGCTATACGCTGACGGCGCAGCATGCGTCTGGTAACATCCAGCTGTGGCAGCAGGGCGACATTACCTATGTTCTGAATGACGATCCAGACAGCCACGCGCGCCGCTTTGTGGATGAGCATGGGCCTTGCGCGCCCGCAATGGGATGGCGGGTTGTGGATGCCGCCCATGCCTTTGCCCATGCCGTGGCGATGGGGGCCACGCCCTACACGGGGCAGAAAACGCTGCAGGTTCCGGCGATTGTGGGGATTGGCGGTTCGCTGATCTACTTTATTGATCAGTATGGCGATGCCAGCCCCTACGGTGATTTCAACTGGCTTGCGCCCGCCAAACCGGCCGGGGTGGGGTTTCATTACCTCGACCATCTGACCCACAACGTTCACAAGGGCAATATGGACACCTGGTTTGAATTTTATGGCAAGATTTTCGGCTTCAAGCAGATCCGGTTTTTCGACATTGAAGGCAAGTTCACCGGACTGTTCAGCCGGGCGCTGACCTCGCCTTGTGGACGCATCCGCATTCCGATCAACGAGGATCGGGGCGAAACCGGGCAGATCGTGGAATATCTGAAGCGCTACAAAGGGGAGGGCATTCAGCATATCGCGGTCGGGTCTGATGACATTTACGCAGCCACTGATGAAATCGCGGCCCGGGGGCTGCGGTTCATGCCCAAACCGCCGATGGCCTATTACGAAGCGTCCAAGGCCCGGGTCGCTGACCACAACGAGCCGCTGGAGGCGATGGCCAAGCACGGCATCCTGATTGACGGCGAAGGCGTGGTGGATGGGGGCGAAACCCGTATCCTGCTGCAAATCTTTTCAAAAACCGTGATCGGCCCAATCTTCTTCGAGTTCATTCAGCGCAAGGGCGATGATGGCTTTGGCGAAGGTAATTTCCGCGCGCTGTTTGAAAGCATCGAGCAGGATCAGATCGACCGGGGCGTGTTGAAGGCCGGGTGATCAGCCCTTCGGCATTGCCAGCGTCACCATCTTGCCGCCCTTTTTGTAGCGCACTTCGCTTGCGGTGATGGCGGCAATCTGGCCACCGTCGATCTTGTCCCCGACCTTGACCTTCTTGAAGCGGCCATTGGCCTGACGGATCAGGGCGTGCCGGTTGGACGATGTGCCATAAACGCCGATCAGGTTGACCTTGGACAGGTTGATGGCGTTCTTGAATGTCGCCTGCTTGGCGACCGATGCTTTGGTGGGAATAGACGGCGCGGCAGAGGCGACTTCGGGTTCGTTGTCCGCCTCGGGGGCGGCGTCTTTGGCAGGTGCCTTGGCGGCGGCTTTTGCGGGCTCGGCTTCCGGTTCCGGTTCTGGTTCGGGGGCGCGGATGGCGGCGGCAACGGCGGCCTCAACCGCTTTGCTCAGATCGCGGGGGCGCGGCTCGGGCTTGCGGCTGATGGTGACGGCCATCTTGCTGCGGGAGGCGGTTGCGGATTCTGCGGCGGCTGTTTCGGCTTGGGCGGTCAAAGACGCATTGGCCGAGGCCAGACGCGCGGCGTCGCCTGCGGCAAGAATGGTGCCGGGCCGGGCCTGCGGGCGCAGTCCGGCAAACCGGCTGTCGGCGGCCGGTGCCAAAGCGCCCTGATCTGCGGGTGCGGGTGTCAGTGCTGCGGGGACCAGCCCTGCGGGGCGGGCCTGCGGGCGCTTGCCTTGCAGTGCCGGGTCAACCGGCAAAGGCGCGGCGGCCGGGTCGGTGCCCGGGGCCGCCGGGATCGCTGCGGTGGCTGCCACTGCGGCTGCCACTGCGGCGGGGCGCGGTTCGGGCACGCGCGGCGGCTTGCCCGCAATAAGCAGAACGCCCTCGGGAGTGATGATCCCCTCGGGCGTTGGGCGGATAAAACCGTCCGCGTCGAACTGGTAAACGGTGCCAAAGGGCGGCGGCGCAGGTTGCGCTGCGGGCAGCGGATCACCCCGCGCATCGGCTTGGGGCAGGGACAGCGGATCGGGCGCGTTTGGGGGCGCATCCATCGTGGCCAGCAGGATTTCATCCTGCGCCTCGGTTGCGGGGGCAGCCTCGGGTGTCAGGGCTGCCTCGGCGCCGGTTTGCGGTGCTGGCTCCGCGCTGGCTTCGGTCAGTGGTTCCGGGGCGGGTTCACCCAGTTGGGCGGCGGTGTTGGCGGCGGCCAAGGCCTCGGGGTCTTGCAGATCCGCCAACATCTCGTCATCCGGCGCGGGCGTTGCCGCGTCCATCACGGCGGTGTCCACCGCCGGATCAGCGCTTTGCCAGAAGGCCAGCGAGTAGGATGACCAAGCGGCCACCAACACCAGACACAGCAGAAGGATCAGCGTCAGGATCAGACCCATGAAGCGCGGCTTGCCCCGCACCGGCACCGGTTTGCCGCCCAATCCGATGCCAGACCGGGGCGGCGTCGCCTGTGTCGGCGCGGCCTTTGGAGCGATCTGCACCGAAGCCGCGGCTGCGGCCACAGCCTTGGGCTTTTTGCTGCCGGCAATGGTCTGGGCCGCGACCAATGATCCAATTCCCCGCAAAGCCTTGCCCGCCGCGTTGGGGCCGGCTCCGCTGGGTTTGGCGGCCGCATTGGGCCGGGGGGGCGGCGCAGCGGCGGATGGACGGGCGACAAGGGGGCGATCAACGCTGGCGGCCACAGATGGCAATGGCTTGGCGATTGTCGGGCGTGGCACCGCGCCTTTGGCTGGAGCGGCTGCGCCCAGGGCTGGTGCTTTGCCAACCTTGCCGAATCCGTCTTCTGCCGCGCGACGGCTGGAAAATGCCACCAGCGCCGCAGGTGATGGGACGGGCGGCAGATCATCATCAATGCCCGGATCAATCACCCGCGCCGATGGCGCAGGGTCCGAACGCAGATCGGCTTCGTCATCGGCCACGTCCAGCGCCATCGGGGCCTCTTCGGCATCGCGCACTGGCGCGGCCACAGGGGCGCTGTTCATGGCAGGCGGTGCCTTGGCAAAGGTGTCGTCGCCATCATCAAGGCGCGCAAAGGCAGGCGGAACGGCAAAAGCGGGTCCGGTATCCTGAACATATTCAGGTTCGGGCAACTCTTTCGGCTGAGGCCAGTATTCGGGCTTTGATGCGGGAATTTCCGCTGGAACATCGACCGGGTCTGGTATGATTTCTGGCTCTGGCTCTGGCTCTGGCTCTGGCTCTGGCGCAGGTTCCGGTGCAATCGGCTCGGGCATGACTTCCGGCGCTGTCACGACCTCTGGCACCACCTCTGGCACGTTCTCTGGTTCGGGGGCGGGCGCATAGCTGCGCGCCATCAGATTGACCGGGGCCGCGTCCCGTTCCACGATTTCACCGGCCGACAGCAACGTCGCGGCCAAGGCGGTCGGGCCGAACCACGGCTCTCCCTGAAACACGCCATCTTGCGGAAGGGCCACAAACGCCACCGGGTTAAAGCGATGCTCGGCGGCAAAAGCCTCGGCCTCGGCCAGAGTTTCCTTCGCAATCACCGCCACCTGCACCAGATCGCCCTGCGCCGACCAGTCAAAGGCCAGATCATTGACGTCATAGGGCGTGCGGCCTTCGAGTGCGCTGCGGATCTGCGCCAGACGACTTGCATCATCCGGGCCGGGGGCCACGACTTCGGTGTAAAGGATCTGATCATTCGGAATGATCAGTTTCGTCGCAACCCCGCGCGGCGACAGGCCAAGTGCGGTGGACCGCAAATACCCCAAGGCCTCGGGAAGGTCGGGATTGTCCAGCGCCACGGCGCCCACTTCGGTCCATCCCGCACCGGTGCGGTGCAGAAGGCCCAAAGACGATTCCCGAAAGTCGAGTGCAAAAGCTGGTTTCATTCCACGGGTCTAGCACAAAGGCCAAGGCTGCGGAAACGCGCCCCGGCAAGGTTCGCCCTTCCTATAGCAGCTTTTTGCCGAATGAAAGAAAAAGCCAAGAGATCACCAAGGATTGCATTGTCGCCTGCGTTACAAACCCGCACCTGCTACGCATATCCATAAGGAGGATTTCATGCGCGTACTCAATGCCCTTGTCTTGTCGGCTGTGATGGCCTTGCCGCTGGCCGCCCCTGTGCTGGCCGCGACCGTTTCGGTGACGGGCGAAGCCACGGTCGAGGCGACGCCCGACATGGCCACGATCTCGCTGGGTGTGACCACCGATGGTGACACCGCCGCTGCGGCGATGGCCGCCAATACCACCGCCTTGCAGGCCGTGATGGCGCGGTTGAAGGCCGCCGGGATCGAGGACCGCGACCTGCAGACATCGAACCTGTCCTTGAACCCGAACTGGGTTGGATACGATGGGTCAAGCACGCCCAAAATCGCCGGGTATGTTGCATCGAACATGCTGAACGTGCGGGTGCGGGCGCTGGAAACGCTGGGAACGGTGCTGGACGCGTCGATTGCGGACGGGGCAAACACCATGAACGGCATCACGTTCGAGCTGTCCAGCCCGCGTCCGGTTCAGGACGAGGCGCGCAAAGCGGCGGTTGAAGATGCCCGCGCCCGTGCAGAACTGTTGGTGGGGGCAGGGGGCGGCACGCTGGGCAAGCTTGTCTCGATCACCGAAAATTCGGGCTACGGCGCACCGATGCCGATGTTCCGCGCCGATGCCTCGGCAGCCCCGGTCCCTGTGGCCAGTGGTCAGATCGGCCTGATGGCCTCGGTCACTGTGGTTTATGAGATCGCGGAATAAGCGCGGGTTTCATACTGGCGCAAATATCCCCGCCGGAGGCTCTTTTCAAAAGCGCCTCCGGCGGGAGTATTTCAAAAACAGCAATGCCTTTCGGGCGTTGCGCGCTGGGTCAGGCCGTTGCAGCCGTCAGCGCCTGATCCAGATCTGCAATGATGTCGCGCACATCTTCAATGCCGATCGAGACGCGCACCACATTCGGCGCGGCACCGGCGCGGATCTGCGCGTCTTCCTCCAACTGGCGGTGGGTGGTCGACGCCGGATGGATGATCAGGCTGCGGGTGTCGCCCAGATTGGCCACATGGCTGAACAATTTCAGGTTGTCGACCAACTTGACGCAAGCCTCATACCCGCCCTTGACTGCAAAGGTGAACAGGGCGCCCGCGCCCTTCGGCACAATGCTTTCCGCACGCTTGCGGTAAGGGGATGAGTGCAGTCCGGCATAGGTGACGAACTCTACCCGCGGGTCTTGTTCCAGCCAATCGGCCACGATCTTGGCATTCTCGACATGGCGCTGCATCCGCAACGACAGGGTTTCAATCCCCATCAGCGTGTAATGCGCGCCCTGCGGGTTCATCGTCATGCCCAGATCACGCAGGCCGACGGCGATGGAGTGGAAGGTGAAGGCCATCGCCCCCAAGGCCGGATGGAAGGCAAGGCCGTGATAGGCGGGCTCGGGTTCGGACAGGCTGGGGAATTTGCCGGATTTGGTCCAATCGAACTTGCCGCTGTCCACCACCACGCCGCCGGTGACGGTGCCGTTGCCGGTCAGGTATTTGGTGGCGGAATGGACGACAAGGGTCGCGCCATGTTCAATCGGTTTGCACAGATAGGGGGTGGCGGTGGTGTTGTCGACGATCAACGGGATCCCCGCCTGATCCGCGATGCGCGCCAATGCGTCCAGATCGCTGACATAGCCGCCGGGGTTGGCGATGGTTTCGCAGAAAATCGCACGGGTGTTTTCGTCGATGGCATGTTCGACCGCCAGCAGATCTTCGGTATCCACGAACTTTGCAGACCAGCCAAAGCGTTTGATGGTCTGGCTGAACTGGGTGATCGTGCCGCCATAAAGCCGCGAGGATGCCACAATGTTCAGCCCCGGACCCATCAGCGGAAACAGCGCCATGATCTGCGCCGCATGGCCAGAGGAACAGCAGATTGCGCCGGCGCCCCCCTCAAGGGCGCAGACCCGGTTCGCCAGCGCCGAAACGGTCGGGTTGGTCAGGCGGGAATAGATATAGCCGACCTCTTGCAGGTTGAACAATTTCGCGGCGTGGTCGGCGTCACGGAACACATAGGCGGTGGTTTGATAGATCGGCACCTGCCGCGCGCCGGTGGCGGGATCGGGGGCGGTGCCGGCATGGATGGCAAGCGTATCAAAGCCCAAAGGTTCGGTCATGGTGTCCTCCCAGGATGAATGACGGCAGGTTAGGCCAAGGGCGGCGGGGCGGCAACGGCAAAGAAAATCGGTGCGGTCGCAGCCTGGCCCCGCTTGATCTGTATGTAGATCAATGGTTTGGGCTGTTCCGCCTGACGATGTTGTTCCGGTTGGAGAAAATTCCCCCATTTGCGGCCAAAGCTTTAGACTGTCCGTATTCCAAGGAGCCCCCCCCATGCTGACCCCGTTCCACCTTGCCCTGCACGTCACCGATCTGAATGCCGCCCGCGCCTTTTATGGTGGAATTCTGGGCTGCCCCGAAGGGCGCAGCACTGAAACATGGGTGGATTTCAACTTCTTCGGACATCAGCTTAGCCTGCATCTGGGCGAACCCTTTGCCACCACCAACACAGGCAAAGTCGGTGCCCATATGGTGCCGATGCCGCATATGGGGTTGGTTCTGCATCTGCCGGAATGGCGTGCCCTGGCCGAACGGGTGACGGCGCAGGGGGTAGAGTTCGTGCTGCCGCCCTCGGTGCGTTTCCAAGGCGAACCCGGAGAGCAATGGACGATGTTCTTTCGCGACCCCTCTGGAAATCCGATCGAGATCAAAGGCTTTCCCAGTCTTGACGGCGTCTTTGCGCATTAGCGGCCTGCGCAGGGTGTCTGCGCAGGGTGTCTGGGCAGGCCGGATGGTTCAGACGAACAGAATATCTGCCGCAGCCAGCGATGCGCCATATTGCAGGTCAGTCAGCAGCACCGCCGCCCGGCCGCCGAGGCCATCGGCATCAAACCAAAGCGTCTTGTCCGTGGTGCGGAAGATGAAATGATCGCTGGCGTCGCGCGCCACGGCCGTGGTCGAAATCACGAAATCGGCGGCCGTCAAAGCCCCGGTCGTGGTGCCATAGCCAAAGGCGGACGCCTTCAGCACGATGTGGTCAACCCCGGTGGCAAAATCCAGAATCAGATCGCCGTTGCCGGTGGTGGCGTTGAACACAAAGGAATCCGCCCCGGTGCCGCCGGTCAGGCTGTCTTTGGCCAGACCGCCTTCAAGCACGTCATCGCTCGCACCGCCCCGCAGGGTGTCGGCGCCGCCATTGCCACTCAAGGCGTTGGCCCCGGCATCTCCTGTCAGTTTGTCGCCATAGATGCCGCCCGCCAGATTCTCGATGTTGCTGTACCGGTCGCCCAGAACACCGGTGCCACGATTGTTGGCCGGTGTGGTCAGATCAACGATCAGCGCGTTGGTGCGGGTGCTGAAATCCAGCAGATCAATGCCCGCGCCCCCGTCGATGGTTTCGGCTGCATTGCCGGGAACAAAGCGGTCGTCGCCGTCGCCGCCCAGAATGCTGCCCACAACCGAACCGCCGCGCCCGTCGTAAAGGTCGTTGCCCGCGCCCAGATCGACCATGCCGCGCAGGATGCCCTTGTTGGTCACAAGATCGACATAATTGCCGCCCTGATAGGATTTGCCGGGTGATTCGACGGTGCCACTGTTGGTGAAAACCAGCGTCCCCGAGCCGAATTTGTTCCAGATTCCGAACTGATGCCCGGTCATGGTGCCGCTGTTGGTGACGGTCGTTGTTCCGTTATCGCGAACAAACAGGCTGGCCGCGCTGCCATAGGAGGTGATGATGCCGACGTTGATCAGTGTCGAGTTCACCCCATCCAGAATGACGCCATCGGCTTCGGGCATCACGCCGTCGCCGCCCGAGGTGATGCGGCCAGTGGCCTGAATGCGCACGGTTTGCGCAGGGTCACAGCCCATGGTGTTGATGCCGTCATCATAGCCGTTGATGGTGCCCGCCACGTCAAACACATGGGCACCCGCCCATGTCAGAACGGCATCGGTGGTGGTCGAGGTGATCACGACACCCGCGCCCACCCGCAGGTCATCGTTTCCACTCAGGATATAAACGTGGCTTTGCGTTGTTTGCGAAACGGCTTCAATCGGCATCTGGGAAAGTCCTGGTTAATCATTGATTTGAAAAGGTTTTTAACACAATTTCGCCGCAATGTCTTAAGGGAACTTCAACCATGATCAAGACGGCGGCGCGGGCTTTGATCAGGACCGTTCGTCCTTGGGGCTATCCATGACCACGAACGTGGTGATGGCCTGCACTTGCGGAAGGATGCCCAGAACTTCGGTGTGCCAATGTTTGTAGGCGGCCAGATCGGTGGTCTCGATCCGCAACAGATATTCGACGGTGCCGGTGATGTTGTGGCATTCGCGGACTTCTGGCGCGCGGGCTGCGGCGCGTTCAAACGCCTCTTGGCTGGCCTTGGTGTGCGAGTTCAGGCCGACCGTGACATAGGCGACAAAACCGACACCCATCTTGGTGCTGTCCAGCACCGCGCGATAGCCCTTGATCACGCCCGAGCGTTCAAGGTCCTGCACCCGGCGCAGACAGGCCGAGGGCGACAGGCCGACCTTTTGCGCCAGTTCTTGATTGGGCAAGCGGCCATCCCGCGAAAGTTCGCGCAATATCCGGGCGTTTATGGCATCAATCTTCGTCATTGATTGCAAAATTATCGTATTTGACGCGGCAATTGCAGCCTGTCAGCGCGGAATATGCGCAATCATGATGCAATGACACATGATCTTCTTCTGGCCCTGCTGGGCTTTGCCTTTGTCACCTCGGTCACGCCGGGGCCGAACAACATGATGCTGTTGGCCTCGGGGGTGAATTTCGGCTTTCGCCGCACGCTGCCGCATATGCTGGGGATCAGTCTTGGCCATGCCCTGATGGTGTTTCTGGTGGGGCTGGGGCTGTCGCGGGTGTTCGTGACCTTTCCGGTGGCGATGACCGGGCTGAAGGTGGCTTCGGTGGCCTACATGCTGTGGTTGGCGTGGAAGATCGCACATGCCAGCGCGCCGGGGCCGGGACAGGTGCAGGGACGGCCGCTTACCTTTCTGCAGGCGGCGGCGTTTCAATGGGTCAACCCCAAGGCCTGGGCGATGTCTTTGGGGGCGGTTGCCAACTACGCGGGCGGGGACGAGGTGCTGGCGGTGGCGCTGGTGTTTGCCTGCGTGAACCTGCCCTCGGTGGCGTTGTGGGCTGCGGCGGGCGAGGGGCTGCGCGGCTGGCTTGCCAGACCGGCGCGTTTGCTGGCGTTCAACTGGACGATGGCGGGGCTGTTGGTGGCGTCGCTTGTGCCGGTGTTGCGGATGTAGGCGCAGGGCAAGCCATCACCGCAGCCACAGCCCTTCGCGTTTCAGCACGAACCGGATCGCCTGTTCGCGGCGGGGCAGGTCGTTGCGGTCAAAGAACGAGCGGGCTTTGCGGCCGCGGTTTTGATAGACCATCAGCTTGACCGGTTCAAAATCGCGCAGGATGCGGCGAAGGTCCTTTTGACGCGCGACCTGTTCCAGAACATCTACCACGCGGTCGCTTTCGCGGGCGTAAAGCAGCGGCAGGGTGCGGTAGTGGCAGGTTACATCGCCATCCAGCCCCGCCAATTCTGGTCCCGGACGGCCTCCGCCGAAAGAATGGATCACCAGCGGCAGGGCGATCTGATCCAGCCATGGGTAGATCTCTTGCACGATCAGCTGGTCTGGACGGTTGTCGCGGATCGACTTGGCGTAGGCCAGAAATCGGTTGCCAAAGTCCTGCGGGCTGGCGTGAAAAAACCAACCCGCATTGAAATACATGAACCGTTGCCAATAGTTATCGGGTTGGGTCAGATCAAGCGTGTCGTCGAAAGTCAGATCAAACCTGTCATACAGCGACTTCCAGATTTCGGCATAGCCGGGGCCATACAATTCCAGCGTCGGCCAGGTGCCCTCGCGCCGCATCGAGGCCGACGGTTTGCCGAAATCAAAACCCACATTGCCAAAGTCGCCTGTCACCAGCGTGTCGGTATCCAGAAACAGGAAGGGCGCGTCGGGCAAGGCCGTCAGCGCCTCAATCTTGTTGCCATGCGGATAGGCGTGGCCAAAGGCGTGGGAGTCGAAGGGCAGGAACGTGGCACCAAGGCTTTCCAGCATCTCGCGCACGGCAGGGTCGGTCACGCGCGGGTCGCGCGGCCACAGCTTGCCCGGCTGCGGTTCGGCCAGATACAGCTTGCCCGCGAAATCCGGGTTGGTGGCGCGCAAAGAGGCGGCCAACAACAGCGCCTCGTATTGCAGGCGGCCCGATTGCACGACAGCGACGATATTGAAAACTTGCCGCGAGGGGCCGGGTTCGATCATTGTACTCTCACGGGATGGGCACCGGCTACATTTATCCAGCAGACTTTAGGCGGGATCGCGGGGGGGCGAAAGCAAAAGAAGATCCACATCGTCAGGAATGCGCTGACTGTTGCGCGGCCTTGCAGCGCCGTCAACGTTCACGGCCAGCGGACCGCTGCACTATGTCGTGGCCACGGGTATGCTGAGGGCCGATGTGAACGAAGATCGCATGGCCGATATGCAGATACCGTTAAGCGCAGGCAGCGCTTTGTCCTGCGACGACTTCATTCTTCAGGATTGAAAATCTATAAAAAACAAAGCGCTGGCGAATGCCAGCGCTTTTGTCACTTTATCCCGCAAGGGGTAGATGGTGGGCGATCTTGGAATCGAACCAAGCATGAGTCGCCTCGGCGGAGTTACAGTCCGCTGCCGCACCTTGCAGCATATCGCCCACTGAGGGGGTGATTACCCAAGGGCTGCGGGGGCGTCAAGGCGTATTGCGGAAAAAACCTGTGCCGATTTCAAGACTGCATTTCTGCTTGCCTGTCCGGGCGCGCTGCCACATTGTCCGCGCGATAAATTGAAGGGGCGCGCAGATGTCGGGCGATAAGAAACCGTCTTGGGTGGTGGACAAGGAACGCAACCGTCGCGCCGAGGCGCGCGAGACGGTGTGGCTGTTTGGTCTGCACGCGGTGCGCGACGCCTTGATGAACCCACGCCGTGAAAAGCTGCGGCTGGTGGTGACGAAAAACGCGCTGGACAAGTTGGAAGAGGCGGTGGCCTTTGCCCGCATCGCGCCCGAAATTGCTGATCCGCGCCGCTTTGACGTGCCGATTGACGAGGGGTCTGTGCATCAGGGCGCGGCGATGGAAGTGCGGCCCTTGAACTGGGGCAAGCTGGCGGACGTGGCAATCTCGGGCGAGGGCAAGCCCCTGATCGTGCTTCTGGATCGCGTCACCGATCCGCACAACGTCGGGGCCGTTCTGCGGTCGGCCGAGGTGTTCGGTGCGCGGGCGGTGGTGGCACCGCGGCATCATTCGGCCCCGGAAACCGGAGCGTTGGCGAAAACCGCGTCCGGCGCGCTGGAACGGCAGCCCTATCTGAAGGTCACCAATCTGGCCGAGGCCATGGATGAGCTGAAGACCATGGGCTATGTGTTGATCGGTCTGGATGGCGATGGCACCGTGGAACTGGGGCAGGCGATGGCCGATGTCGGCAGCCGGGCGGTGGCCTTGGTTCTGGGGGCCGAGGGGCCGGGATTGCGCGACAAGACCCGCGAAACCTGTGACGTGATCGCGCGGATCCCTTTTGCGGGCGGTTTTGGCAGCCTGAACGTGTCAAATGCCGCGGCGGTCGGGCTTTATGCGGCCGCGACGCGCTAGGGGATCACGAATGCGCGACGGGGGCTTTAACCAAGACCGTGTGTTTCTAAATGATAATGACAGGATGCGGGCCGGAACCCCTGCGTCTTTACACTGTCCCTCGTTCCACACCTTCAGCGCCCCGGCCTTTGGCTTGGGCGCTTTTTTCTGGGGAGGATGCTGATGGATACGGATGCAAGGCTGCGGCGGATCTTGACCGAGGTAAAGACCATTGCATTGGTCGGCTGGTCGCCCAAACCTGACCGCCCCAGTCATGGCGTGGCGCGATTTCTGCACAGCCGGGGGTACCGGGTTATTCCTGTCAATCCGGGTCAGGCCGGGCAGGACAGCGGTCTGGGCGAGCGGGTGCGCGGGTCTTTGGCCGAAATCGAGGGGCCCGTGGATATGGTGGACATTTTCCGGCGGTCCGAAGACGTGGGGCCGGTGGTGGATGAGGCCGTGGCGATTGGTGCCAAGGTGGTCTGGATGCAGTTGGGGGTGGTGAATGACGCGGCTGCGGCGGTCGCTGCGGCTGCGGGGCTGGACGTTGTGATGAACCGCTGCCCGGCCATCGAGATCCCGCGGCTGGGGTTGTAGCCGGATTTCAACGCATTCCGGCGCGTGTCTAGCTGCGGGCGGCTTTCTCGGTGATGCCCGAGGTGCCTTCGCGGCGCTCAAGTTCGGTCATAACGTCCTGCAATGTAACGTCGCGCGCGGCCAGCATCACCAGCAGGTGATATATGACATCTGCCGCTTCGGCCGTCAGTTTGGCACGATCACCCTTGACCGCTTCGATGATCGCTTCCACCGCCTCTTCACCGAATTTCTCGGCGCATTTCTCGGGGCCCTTGGCCAACAGCTTTGCGGTCCAGGACGACTCGGGATCCGCAGATTTGCGGGCGGCAATGGTGGTGGCCAGACGCTGCAGGGCGTCTTGATCGGGGGCGGTCATGTCAGCCTCATCGGGATGCCGGCGGCGGCCATATGGGCCTTTGCCTCGGCGATGGTGAATTCGCCAAAGTGAAAGATAGAGGCCGCCAGCACGGCAGAGGCATGGCCAATAGTCACGCCCTCGACCAGATGATCGAGCGTGCCAACGCCGCCGCTGGCGATCACCGGCACCGTCACGGCATCGGAAATGGCGCGGGTAAGCGGCAGATTGAACCCGGCCCGGGTGCCGTCGCGGTCCATCGACGTCAGAAGGATTTCGCCGGCACCCTTGGCCACCACCAATTGCGCGAATTCCACGGCGTCGATGCCTGTCGGTCTGCGGCCACCATGGGTGAAAATCTCCCATTTGCCGGGGGCGACGGTCTTGGCGTCAATCGCCACCACGATGCATTGCGACCCGAACCGATTCGCGGCCTCGGCCACCACATCGGGATTTGCGACGGCGGCCGAGTTGAACGACACCTTGTCAGCCCCGGCCAGCAACAGCGCCCGCACGTCTTCATGGCTGCGCACACCGCCCCCCACCGTCAGTGGCATAAAGCAAGCCTCGGCGGTGCGGGTGACCAGATCGAACATCGTGCCGCGGTTTTCGTGCGTCGCGTGGATGTCCAGAAAGCACAACTCGTCCGCGCCCGCAGCGTCATAGGCGCGGGCGGCTTCGACAGGATCGCCGGCGTCGCGCAACTGGGTGAAGTTGACGCCCTTGACCACGCGGCCATCGGCGACGTCAAGGCAGGGGATCAGGCGGGTTTTCAGCATGATGGAACCTTAGCGTGTCGGATCGGACGGGGAAAGAGGATCCGGGTGGAAAGAAGGGCAGGGAAAGGGGCTTTGCCCCTCTCGGGCTGCGCCCTCACTCCCCAGGATATTTGGACACAGAGGATGCCGGGGCATTCAACGCCTTGAGCGCGGCAGTCAGGTCAATCGCCCCGTCATAAAGGGCGCGGCCCGAGATGGCACCCGCGATGACCCCGGTGTCGCGCAGGGCGATCAGATCGGACATCGACGACACACCGCCAGACGCGATGACCGGGATGGTGACAGCGCGGGCCAGAGCCTCGGTGGCCTCGATGTTGGGGCCAGCCATCGCGCCGTCGCGGTCGATGTCGGTGTAGATGATCGCGGCGACGCCGGCATCTTCAAAGCGCAGGGCAAGATCGGTGGCCTGAATGGTGGTTTCCGTGGCCCAGCCTTTGGTGGCGACAAAGCCCTTGCGCGCGTCAATGCCGACCGCAACCTTGCCGGGGAAGGCGCGGGCGGCCTCGCGCACCAGATCGGGGTTTTCCACCGCCACCGTGCCAAGGATGACGCGGGCCAGGCCCTTCTCCAGCCACATCGCAATCGTCGCCATGTCACGGATGCCGCCGCCGAGTTGCACCGGCACGCGCAGCCGCGCCAGAATCGCTTCGACTGCCGCGCCATTCACCGGGGTGCCGGCAAAAGCGCCGTTCAGATCGACCAGATGCAGCCAGGCACAGCCCGCAGATTCAAATTTGAGCGCCTGCGCCGCCGGATCGTCTCCGAACACCGTGGCTGCAGACATCTCACCGCGCAGCAGGCGCACGCATTGGCCGTCTTTCAGATCAATCGCAGGGTACAGGATCATGGCAGCCTCGTATGACAGGGTTGCGCGGGGGTTTACGCAGGCCGCGCGCAATTGCCAAGACCTGCGCGACCCCACGTCATTGTTGATTGCAGCGATAATGCGGGCAAACCTGACCGCAGTCCTTGAGGGAGGCAGACAATGATCAGAAAACTGCTGCTGGTGGCCGTTGTGGTGTGTGGTGCGGGGGCGGCATCAGGCGACCCGGTTGAAGGCATCTGGCAGACTGAGGCAGACGACGGTGCCTATGCCCATGTGGTGATGGCCGCCTGTGGGCCAAATTTCTGCGGCAAGATTGTGCGCACTTTCAAGGGCGGCGCCGAATACAAATCGGAAAACCTGGGCAAGACCCTGGTCATCGACATGGCCGCACAGGGAGAGGGGGAATATGTGGGGCGGGTCTGGCGACCTTCGAACAACAAGATCTATGCCGGCACGATTTCGCTGAACGGGGACGCGCTGAAGCTTGCGGGCTGTGTAGCGGGCGGTCTGCTGTGTTCAAGGCAGACCTGGATGCGGGTGAAATAGCGCAAGTTCCGGGTCGCCCAGCCGTGCCATTGTGGTGCAGTTGGGGCGGGCACCAGCCGGGCAAGGGTCTGGCAGCGATGGCTTGGCCTGTCCGATGAGGGGGGCGGCCTTTTCTGCGCGTATCCGGGCGCGCGGCGCGATTTGGGGGCAATTGAGGGGCGGGCATGGCAGCGGTGTTGAGCGATGGCGCATGGGGCGATCTGACGGCCCGTCGTCGGCGTGATGGGGTCTACGCCGTGGTTTCGACCGGAATATACTGCCGCTTTGGCTGCGTGGCCCGCCTGCCGTTGCGCGTCAATGTGCGTGAGTTTGCCGCGGCGGCCGACGCAGAAGCGGCGGGGTTTCGCGCCTGCAAGCGCTGTCACCCCAAGACGGCATGCATGCCTGAACAAAGCGTCCTCGGTCGGTAACGGCAGGACAAAGCATCCGAAGTCTCTGAAATTCGGGCGAAGCTGGGTCATGATCCGGCCTCTTCCGCAAGATACCCACGATTACAACTTTGGGTTGATTTGTGTCGTATTTTAACACCCCTTGCGAAGGTGATGCGGTTAAAGACCCATCATGAGTCTAACGAAAGATACAAATTTCAGCCAAAGACAAATATTTTTCCGTAAAGTATCGCGAATCCGGTTTTGTCGGCTCTGGGCTTGGCCTATCACCAGTTACCGACGGTGGTCGTGATGTGCAGGCTGGCGGTTTTGGTGTTGGGCAGCGGCATTGTGGTCGCGCTTTTTGAGTGCCTTGGCGAATTGGTCGAGGCCAGACATCGGTGTCTGGTGTTGTGAATTTTTTGGCCCTCGTCCGGGCAGTTTTACGAGTTCCTTGGGCCGTGTTTGTCGGCTCTTTCAGGAATAGAGCAAAATGGCTGAACCATCTGACGTGCATTCTGTTGAACCAGCTTTGGGCACAAAGTCCGGATCTCAGGGCAAAAAGAAACAACCCATCAGGCTGTTCACCTGCAATACCTGCTACCATAAGTTGCGTTTTGGGTCAGTTCGCTGCGGTCAATGCTGGCGACCCGCGCCATTGCTAAACCAGCGCCGGTTCTACATTGCCACCGGGACCGCGTTGGTGCTGGCGGTTCTGGCGGTTTACGCGCGCGGCAACTAGGTCAGGGTCGCCAGCGCAGAAAGTTCGCGATCAGACGCAGGCCTGTGGCTTGCGACTTTTCGGGGTGAAATTGGGTCCCTATCATGGTGTCGCGACCAATGATCGCCGTGATGTCGCCTGCATAGTCGCAATGGGCGAGGCGCTCGGCGGCGTGGTCGACGCGGAAATGATAGGAATGCACGAAATAGGCGTGGTCGCCTGTGCGGATGCCCGCCAGCACCGGGTGCGGAGTGGCGTGATCGAGCACCAGATCGTTCCAGCCCATGTGCGGCACTTTCAACGCCGGATTTGCGGGCGTGATCCGCACCACTTCGCCCGAAATCCAGCCGAACCCGGGGGTGTCGTGATATTCGCGGCCCCACGAGGCCATCATCTGCATACCGACACAGATGCCAAGGAAGGGGCGCGCGCGGTGGGTCACAGCCTCTTCAATTGCTTCAAACAGCCCGCCATAGGTGCCAAGCGCGTGACGACAGGCGGGAAACGCGCCATCGCCGGGCAGCACGATCCGGTCGGCGCGGGCAACATCCTCGGGGCGGGAAGTGACCAGCACCTCGCCCGCGTCGGTTTCCAGCGCCATGCGCTGAAACGCCTTTTCGGCCGAGTGCAGATTGCCTGAATCATAGTCAACAAGGACGGTGAGCATCTTGGAAAGCCTGTCTTGCCGCAAGCGCAGGGCCTCCGGCGGGGATATTTGAACACAGAGGTTGGCTTGAAGCGGATCGGTTTTATGAGCGGCAAGTTCACCAAAAAACGCGGTCGAGCGCAAGAGAATGCCCGCGATTTCCGGTTCCCCGCGCCGTTGAACCGCCTTAAAGCGCGCCCTTGGTCGAGGGCAGCACGCCCGTCATGCGCGGATCGGGTTCAACCGCTTCGCGCAGCGCGCGCGCCACCGCCTTGAACGCTGCTTCGGCAATGTGGTGGCTGTTGATGCCATGCAGCTTGTCGACATGCAGGGTTATGCCGCCATGGGTGGCCACAGCCTGAAAGAATTCGCGGACCAGTTCGGTGTCAAAGCTGCCGATCTTGGCGGTTGTAAAGGCGACGTTCCACACCAGAAACGGCCGGGCCGACAGATCCAGCGCACAGGCAACCTGCGTGTCATCCATCGCAAGGCGGAAGTGGCCATAGCGGCGGATGCCTTTCTTGTCGCCCAAGGCCCGTGTCAGGGCCTGACCAAGGGCGATTCCGACATCCTCGACGGTGTGATGATCGTCGATGTGCAGATCGCCCTTGGCCTGCACGGTGATGTCGATCAGTGAGTGCCGCGCCAACTGATCCAGCATGTGATCAAAGAACCCCACTCCGGTCTGGCAGGCGGAGGTGCCGGTGCCATCCAGATTGATCGCCACCGAGATGGCGGTTTCATGGGTGTTGCGGGTGATTTCGGCGCGGCGCATGGGGGACTTCCTATCCTTTTGCCCCCTTATAGGTGGCAGGTTTCGGTTTGGAAAGCGGCGCTTGGGGCGGTAAAAGCGGCGCAGGGCCGGCGACCACCGCTGCGGTTCCCCAGATCGACGAAAGCAGATGCGCATGACTTCTTACACCTGTTTCAAAGCCTATGACATTCGCGGCCAGTTGGGTGACGAATTGAACGAAGACATCGCGCTGCGGGTGGGCCGGGCCTTTGGTGAGGTATTGAAGGCGCAGCGCGTGGTGATTGGCCGCGATCCGCGCGGGTCTTCGGTGGCGCTGGCGGGGGCCGTGACCGAAGGCTTGATGCTGGCGGGCTGCGAGGTGCTGGATCTGGGGCTGTGTGGCACCGAAGAGATGTATTTCGCGGTAACCCATCTGGGGGCGGATGGCGGGATCGAGGTGA
>CAZCFC010000022.1:0-19457 GCA_964497815.1 uncultured Cypionkella sp. | reverse complement strand
AAAAAAGGCGTGATCGTGATGAACACGCCCTTCGGCAACTCGATCACCACCGCCGAACACGCGATCGCAATGATGTTCGCCGCCGCGCGTCAACTGCCCGAGGCGAACGCGTCAACCCACGCTGGCAAATGGGAAAAATCCCGTTTCATGGGGGTAGAGCTGTTCAACAAGACCTTGGGCGTGATCGGTGCGGGCAACATCGGCGGCATCGTCTGCAACCGCGCGGTTGGTCTGCATATGAAGGTCATCGCCTATGATCCCTTCCTGTCCGAAGAGCGCGCCAAGATCCTTGGCGTCACCAAGGTCGAACTGGATGATCTGCTGGCGCGTGCCGATTTCATCACTCTGCACGTGCCGCTGACCGACAAGACCCGCAACATCCTCAGCCGCGAGAATCTGGCCAAGACCAAGAAAGGCGTGCGTATCATCAACTGCGCCCGTGGCGGTCTGGTGGATGAGGCCGCGCTGGCCGATGCGCTGAAATCCGGCCATGTCGCCGCCGCCGCTTTGGACGTGTTCGAAGTCGAACCCGCCACCGAGAACCCGCTTTTCAATTTGCCCAACGTGGTCTGCACGCCGCATCTTGGTGCCTCTACCACCGAGGCACAGGAAAATGTGGCCCTGCAAGTCGCGGAACAGATGTCCGACTATCTGCTGACCGGGGCCGTGCAGAACGCGCTCAACATGCCATCGGTGACGGCAGAAGAGGCCGCCGTGATGGGCCCCTGGATCAAGCTTGCCAGCCATCTGGGGGCGTTCATCGGACAGATGACGGATGAACCGATCAAGGCCATCAACATCCTGTATGATGGCACCGTTTCCGGTATGAACCTTGCCGCCCTGAATTCGGCGGTGATCGCCGGCGTGATGAAGGCGTCGAACCCTGACGTCAATCTTGTCTCTGCGCCTGTGGTGGCGAAAGAGCGGGGCATCCAGATTTCGACCACCCGTCAGGAAAAGACGGGCATGTTCGAGGCCTACATCAAGGTCACGATGGTCACCGACACGCGTGAGCGTTCGGTTGCAGGCACCTGCTTCAGTGATGGCAAACCGCGGTTTATCCAGATCAAAGGCATCAACATCGACGCCGAAATCGGTGCGCACATGCTTTACACCACCAATGATGACGTGCCGGGCATCATCGGTTTGCTGGGCATGACCATGGGCAAGAACGGCGTCAACATCGCCAACTTTACCCTTGGCCGCTCGGGCGTGGGGCAGGATGCCATTGCCATTCTCTATCTGGATCAGGCGATTGACCCCAAAGTCGTCGACACGCTGGAAAGCACGGGCTTGTTCCAGCAGGTCAAGGCCCTGCAATTCGAGGTCTGATCCCAAGGGCACCCCTTGCCCTTTCATCTGTCTCTAAATATCCCACGGGGGGTCCGGGGGGCGTGCAGCCCCCCGGCCTTTGCATCAAGAGGCCCGCATGAGAACCTACGCCATCGGTGACATCCACGGCCACCTTGAACAGTTGCAGCGTGTGCATGCGTGGATTGCCCGCGATGCGGCCGCGCATGGGGCTGCGCCGATCGTCCACATCGGTGATCTGGTTGATCGTGGCCCCGACTGTGCGGGCGTGGTCGAATATCTGCGCGCAGGCGTTGCGGCGGGCAAGGACTGGGTTGTCCTCAAAGGCAACCATGACCGGATGTTCGCGCACTATCTCAATGACATCACCTATCACGATCCCGGATTGCGCCGCGATCTGTCGTACCTGCACCCGCGCATTGGCGGGGCCGAGACTTTGGCCTCCTATGGTGTGAAAAATGCCGCTGACCGCCCGCTTGCCCCTGTCCATGCCGAGGCGGTGGCAGCCGTTCCGGCCACCCACCGCGCCTTTCTGGATGCCCTGCCCACCAGCCATCAGCGCGGTGAAGTGATCTTCGTGCATGCAGGCATCCGCCCCGGCATCCCGCTGGCCCAGCAGTCCGAGGATGATCTTGTCTGGATTCGTCAATCTTTTCTTGATGATACGCGCGACCATGGCGCGCTTGTGGTGCATGGCCACACCGCCATCGACACGCCCACCCACTATGGCAACCGTGTCAATATCGACAGCTCTGCCGCTTATGGCGGACCGCTTTCTGCCATCGTGATCGAAGGTCGCGACGTGCATCTGTTGACAGAAACCGGGCGCAAGGCGCTGTTTCCGTCCTGACACGCAGGCCGGATCAGCTGGCTGAACCTGCGTTCATTTTGCCCAATCCGGCACCGGCAATGCGGACACCAGACGTCCGGTGCAGTCGCCAAAACCGATGCGGAACCCGTCGCCCAAAGCATGGCCGCGCAGCGCAACCGTGTCACCATCCTCGATGAAGCTGCGCACACCGCCCGCAATCGGCAACGGTTCCTTGCCGCCCCATGACAGTTCCAGCAGCGACCCGCGATTGCCGCGCTCTGGCCCCGAAATCGTGCCGGACCCCAGCAGATCACCCACATTCATCGGGCAACCGCTTGTTGTGTGGTGGCACAGTTGCTGGGGCGCGGAATAATACATCTCGGCGTAATTCGTGCGGCTGATCACGGTTTCCGTGCCACCCGCAGGCGTCAACCCCACCTCCAGCGCGATGTCATACAGCATCGGCCCCGGTTCCGCCAAATAGGGCAACAGCGGCACCTCCCGTGCGGGGGTGCTGACGCGGAACGGCTGCAACGCTGCGGCCATCACGATCCAGGGGCTGATCGTGGTTGCCGTGGCCTTGGCCTGAAACGGCCCCAGCGGCTGGTATTCCCAAGCCTGAATATCCCGCGCAGACCAGTCGTTCAACAGCACATAACCGAAGATCATCGCATCGGCCTCAGCCACCGAAACCGGCCCCTCGCTGGCCCGGCCCACCACCGCGCCCAGTTCCAGCTCAAAATCAAACCGTTTCGACGGCCCGAAATACGGAACTTCTGCCCCCGGCGGCTTCAACTGCCCCAAGGGGCGGCGCACATCGGTTCCCGATACCACAACCGAAGACGCCCGTCCGTTGTAGCCAATCGGCACGTGCAGCCAATTCGGCGGCAAGGCGTTTTCCGGATCGCGGAACATCGACCCGACATTGAAGGCATGATTCCGTCCCGCGTAGAAATCCGTATATTCCGAAATCATGAAGGGCAAATGCAGCGTGGCCTTCGCCAATGGCACCAGATGATCCTCGACGATCCAGCGCTTTGACGCACCCTCGGCCAGCATCGCCGTGATCTGCGTGCGAAAGTCGGTCCAGACATCCGCGCCCAACTCCATGAACTCGTTCCAGAAAGGCACGTCGAACACCGGTTGATCCGACAGACGCAGCAGGCCCTCGGCCTCCAGCGCGGCCACGTCCAGAATGAAATCGCCAATCGCCACACCGCAGCGCGGTTCGCCGTCGCCCAGCGAAAACACGCCACAGGGCAGGTTGTTCAGCGGGAAATCGGTGGTGGCGGAATTGGCGCTTTCCACCCAGCTTTTCATCAGGCGCATCATCGGTCCTTCGCAAAGTTGCGTCCTTCATCGCACAGCCAGCCGCGTTGCGAAAGATTTGAAGCGTATGCGGGCCATTCCGTTTGGGCGCAGTAACCAATCGTCAACCGATCCGGGGCAATCTGGTCTTGTGGGGGCTTTTCGTCGGGAAAAGGGAAAAGCCATGACGGTGAACTATGAAAACGGCGTAAAGGTGATGAAGCTGCACGATTGCCAGGGCATGGGCGGGCAGGGCGATGATGCCATGGTCTTGATGCGGATCTGGCAGTTGCTGTCGGGCGGCCACACGATGCGCGATGCCAGTGCCTACTGCCATCGCTTGCTGTAATGCCTAGGGGCCGTCCGGTGATCCGGGCGGCCGGCTAGCGATTCATGGCGCGCAGGTTGATCCATGCTGCAACGCTCAGGCAACCGGTGACAGCAGCCACGATCCAGAAAAAGCCCCGCTCTCCCATCGCCTCAAGGAAGGGGGACAGCATCAACGGTGCCGCGATCCCGCCCACCAATCCCGCCGCGATGATGGTTGGCGGCACCCGCGGGTCTTCGCCCATCTTGCGCGTCGCGGTGACATAGCCGCCCGGAAAGAACAGCCCGGCACAGGCACCAAGGATCACAAAGCAAAGGCCCGGTGCCACCAAGGCCGCGCCAACTGACGCTGCGAACGCAACCGTCAACGCCACAGCATACAGCGTGAAAGATGGCATCAGATGCGCCGTAAACGTCAACATCACCCGCGCCGCCAGAAAGGCCAGAAAAAACAGCGACAGCAACTGCGCCGCATGCACCTCACTGATGCCGGCCGCAATCAATGCCGCCGGGCCAAGCCCGATCAGCGTCGCCTCCACCCCGATGGCCACCATTGCAAAGGTCAGGATCGGCAGATGCAGACGGAACGGCTGCACCCCCGCCTTTGTCACCACAGCGCCAGCACGGCTGGCAGGCCCCGAGCCCAGCCAGATCACCGCCGCCAGCACGGCGCAAATCCCGAATGCCAGTGCCGGATCATTGCCCAAGCCCACATACACCAGCGGCGCAACAATCGCGCCAATGCCAAATGTGGCGTTCAGCAGGCTTAGCATCGCCGTCCCCCGGGGACCGAACGCCCGCAGAACGCGCGGATTGAACACCACCGTCGCCGCCCCATACCCTGCCCCGAAGGCCACCGCGCCCAGCAGCGTCACAGCCCAGGCCAGACCCGAGGCCAGCAGAACCGCGCCCAGCCCCATCATCACAAGCACATGGCGCGGTGTCACCTGCGGCCCCCGCCAGAACATCATCGCCACGCCCACCGCGCAGCCGACCCAATGCGCCGAAATCACCAACCCCGCCGTGCCCAGCCCCACGCCAAAGCCGCGCGAAAACGCCGGCAGCGCGGGCCCGTACAGCGCGGTGGCCGCGCCCATCAGAATGAACGTCGCCACCCCGGCGAACAGCAGTCCCGCATTGGCTTTCAGCGTGTCTTGCACAATCATCTCCTGTTCACACTCCGCTCGTTTCCCCCGGCAAGGCCGCACTGTCAACTGCACCACCTTGCAAGGCCGGGGCCTTCCATGCAGGCTGTCGCCATCCCAAACGGAGCGTACGATGAGTTTCGATCTTGCCGCTTTCCTGCCCTACCAACTGGCCGTCGCCTCCAGCCGGGTGTCAAAGGCGTTTGCCGATCGTTATCGCACCGAATTCGGCCTTTCGATCCCGGAATGGCGGGTGCTGGCGCATCTGGCGCAATCGGAGTCTGTGTCGGTGCGCGAGATTCAGGCGCGTGTCGATATGGACAAATCCAAGGTCTCACGCGCGGCGGCCCGTCTGGAAACCGCGGGCCTTGTCGAAAAGCGCGAGAACCCTGATGACCGCCGCCTGCTGGACATGCGCTTGACAGCGGCGGGCCGCGATCTGATCGCCCGCATCGTTCCCATCGCCGATGCTTTTCAGGCCGAAGTGCTGGCGAAAATGGCCGAAGATGCCCCGGCCTTCCGTACCGCCCTTTTGAAACTGATCGCAGACCCATGACACAGCTTTTCGATTACTGGCGCTCTTCGGCCGCGTATCGTGTGCGCATGGCGTTGAACCTGTTGGGGCTGCCCCATGAAAGCCTGCCAGTCGATCTGGTCACAGGCGAACAGCGCAGCGCCGCCAATACCGCCCGCAACCCCCAGGGTCTGGTGCCGACGCTGATCATCGACGATCTGACGCTGACGCAATCGCTGGCGATCATCGAATATCTGTCCGAAACCCGGGGCGGCCTGCTGCCCGTCGATCCGGCAGGCCGGGCGCGGGTGCGGGCGCTGTCCTATACGATTGCCATGGAAATCGCCCCCATCTGCAACCTGTCGGTGCGCAATCATGCCGCCAGCCTTGGCGGCATTTCGGCCGAAGATTGGCAGCGCCACTATATCGGCAAAGGGCTTGCCGCCTTCGAAACGATGCTGCACAGCCCCGCCACGGGCCGATATTGCCACGGAGAAGATGTGTCGATGGCCGACCTTTGCCTGATCCCGCAGATGTACAATGCGGAAAGGGTGGGTATCAACGCGACGTCATTTCCCCAAATCGCGCGGATCATGGCTAATCTGTTGGCACTTCCTGCCGTGGCGGCGGCGCATCCGGACCGCCATAAACCTTGATCATACAGGCCCGTCATGACCGACATTTTCATCCTTTCTGCCGCCCGCACCGCCATCGGCACCTTTGGCGGCAGCTTGTCGGGCATGGGGCCGATTGACATTGCCACCCAGGCTGCAAAGGCCGCCATTGCCCGTGCCGGGATTGATCCCGCCCAAATCGGGCAAACCGTTTTCGGCCATGTCATCAACACCGAACCGCGCGACATGTATCTGTCCCGTGTGGTCGCGATGAACGCGGGTGTGCCCGAAACCACCCCCGCCATGAACGTCAACCGTCTTTGTGGCTCGGGTGCGCAGGCAATCGTGTCGGCCTGTCAGATGCTGATGCTGGGCGATGCCGATGTCGCGCTTGCGGGCGGTGCGGAATGCATGAGCCGCGCGCCTTACGCCATGACGACCGTGCGTTTTGGCCAGAAGATGGGTGACGTGCGCGCTTTGGACATGATGACAGGGGCGCTGACCTGCCCGTTTGGCACCGGGCATATGGGCATCACGGCGGAAAACGTTGCGGCGCAATATGGCCTGACGCGGGCGGCCCAAGACGCCTTCGCCCTGCAAAGCCAGGACCGTGCAGCGCATGCGATGGCCGAGGGCCGCTTTGCCGCACAGATCGTTCCGATCGAGATCGCCTCACGCAGGGGCCTCACCCGTTTTGCGCAGGATGAATATCCCAAATCCACCACCGCTCAGGCCTTGGCAGGCCTGCGCCCGGCCTTCCGCAAAGACGGCACCGTCACGGCGGGCAATGCCAGCGGCATCAATGACGGTGCGGCGGCCTTGGTTCTGGCACGCGGCGCTTTGGCGGGGATGAAACCCCGCGCCCGGATCATGGGCTATGCGCTGGCCGGCGTGGATCCGAAGGTCATGGGCCTTGGCCCGATCCCGGCGGTGCAGGCGCTGTGCCGCAAGCTTGGGATCAAGCCCACCGATTTCGACGTGGTGGAATCGAATGAGGCCTTCGCCGCGCAGGCGCTTGCCGTGACCCAAGCCTTGGGCCTTGACCCGGCGCGGGTGAACCCGAATGGCGGCGCCATTGCGCTGGGCCATCCGGTCGGGGCAACCGGTGCTTTGATCACCGTAAAGGCCCTGCATGAACTGGAACGCACGGGCGGCAGAACCGCTCTTGTCACCATGTGCATCGGCGGCGGGCAGGGGATTGCCCTGGCGATCGAGCGGGTCTGAGGCGTCCGCGCCTGTCATGCGCAAAGCCATACCTGCGCCATACGTGGATCAGACCTAACGCAGCCGTATCGTGGTGCGGGCTGAACGGCCTTCGGCGTCGATCACCGACAAGGTGACAAATCCGCGCCCAAGGCGGTCCAGCATCGTCTCGCGCCCGGCAAGCGACACCGCCACCGGCACCCCGTCTGCCAGCCATGTGAAAGGGGCCGTGCCGCCACGGACGCGCACCAGCAGACCTTCGGGCAGCAGTTCCACCTGTGCCCCATCGGGTGGGAAGGCAACCGTGGGCGCGTCCCTGGCAGGTTCGAACGCCGCCGAACGGCTGCGGAAATGTTGCAGCGGTTGCGGCAATTCAGCGTTTGAAACCAAAAGGGTAGAGGCCGGGGCCGGCGGCTGCGGCTCCAGTGCGGGCTTCAGGCGGCTGAAGGCCTGAAACAGCACCGGAGCAGCCAGATCGGTCCCAAACGCCCCCGGAACCGGGGTGCCATCCGGACGGCCCATCCACACACCGATAACATGCCGCCCGTCAAAGCCGATGGCCCAAGCGTCGCGGTGGCCATAGCTGGTGCCGGTCTTGTAGGCCAGCCGATTGGCGGGCGATCCCGGCGGCGGTGCCAGCCCCGCAAGAATATCCCCCACCTGCCACGCCGCCGATGCCGACAAGACCCGCTGCCCCTCGGCCTGTACCCCCCGCATCTGGTGGTTCAGTGGCAGCGAAACCCCACCCCTTGCGATGCTGGCGTAAAGCTGAACCATGTCCTCCAGCGTCACGCCAATGCCACCCAAGGCAATCGCCAGCCCGGGCTGCCCCCCCGGCAGATCATAGCGCATACCGGCTTTATCCAACGATGCCAAAAGCTTGGCAGGCCCCAAGGCCTCGGTCAAAGCGACCACCGGGATGTTCAGAGATTGCTGCAATGCATCCCGCAGCCGGATGGTCCCCCGGTACTTCTTGTCAAAATTCTGCGGCTGATACCCCCCAAAATCCGTAGGCCGATCCTCGATCATTGTCTCGGGATGAGCCAGACCTTCGTCAAAAGCCAGCCCATAAATCAATGGCTTAAGTGTTGATCCGGGGCTGCGCAGCGCCTGCGTCATATCGACAAACCCCGCCCGTGCGTCGGCCTGGAACGCCGCAGATCCGACCGATGCCAGCACCTCACCGCTGCGATGGTCGGCCACCACAATCGCCACCTGCAACCGCTCGCCTTGCCCCGCCACCACATCCGCCGCCAAGGTTTCCAGCGCGACCTGTGTGCCCTTATCCAAGGTCAGATGATGCATCAACGCGCCGGGTTCCTCGGCCAAAGCCCGGTCTGACATATGCGGCGCCACTGCCGGAAAAGCGCGGCGCGTGCCCGGCACTACCTCGGTCCGCGCGGCCCGCATCTGGTCGTCATCTATCAACCCATCGCGAAGGCTGCGGGCCAACACCCTATCCCTTGCGTTTGTGGCGCGTTCCACCGACCTGTCCGGGCGGCGGCTTTCTGGACTTTGCGGAATAGCCACCAACAGCGCCGCCTCGGCGGGTGTCAGGCGCCTCGGCTCTTTGCCGAAATAGGACAGCGTGGCGGCGCGAACGCCCTCAAGGTTGCCCCCATAGGGTGCAAGCAACAGATAAAGCTGCAAAATCTGGTTCTTTGACAACCGGCGTTCCAACGCCCAAGCCACCCGCATCTGCCGCAGCTTGCCCGCGACCTGACCAGTGGTGCCCTCTTCCAGCAGCCGCGCGACCTGCATGGTCAGCGTCGACCCGCCTGAGATCACCCGCCCATTCCAGGCCGCCTGCGCCACCGCCCGCAACAGCGCCTGCGCGTCCACCCCGCCGTGATCAAGAAATCGCTTGTCTTCATAGGCCAGCAGCGCCGAGACGAAACCTGGATCAACCTGCGTCACCTCGATCGCCAGCCGCCAGCGGCCATCCGCGACAGTGTAGGCACGCAAAAGGGCCCCGTTGCGGTCCCGCACCTGGACTGAGGTCTGCACGATCAGCGGCGGCAGCGTGGTGCCGTCGATCCACAGATCAAGGCTGTCACGCGCAATGGCGGCAAGTGCCAGACTTGCCGCCAAAACAAAGGCATAACGCGCGCGCATCACTCGACGATGGTGACGCGGCCTGTGTCGGTGCGCCCGGTCAGATCGGGACGATACATATCTTCGACCGAAGCGGCGGGCAGATGGAACACCCCCGGCGATACCGCGCGCACGACATAGCCCAGCCGGAAGGTGGCGTTGTCCATCCGGTCCAGCGCGGTCAGGAAACGGTCTTGCCGGAACTCGCTGTGCGCGACTTCGTTGGTCAGACCAAGGGTTTCCAGCGCCGGAACCGTGCCGCCGGCCAGCAGGTTCGGGTTGTCAATCTCGAACCCGGCGGGCAGTGGATCATTC
This sequence comes from uncultured Cypionkella sp., assembly GCA_964497815.1. Lineage (GTDB taxonomy): Bacteria > Pseudomonadota > Alphaproteobacteria > Rhodobacterales > Rhodobacteraceae > Cypionkella. The sequence goes on along the minus strand of CAZCFC010000022.1, from coordinate 9,815 downwards.
ACCATCACCCGCGCCTCACCGCGGCCAAAGGGCGTCACCTCCAGCACCGTGATCAGACGGGTGCCCACGCTAAGACCCTCCAGCGTCGTGGGTTCGCCATCCATCGTGTAATAGCTGCGGGTGATGGCATAGCCTGCCCCACTTGCCGGTTCCGCCTCGGACGGGACGCCATAGGTGGTGACGGTCAACCTGGTGTCGGCCTTCGACCCATTCTTGATCACCACAGGTTTTCCATCGGCATCAAGCACTTGCACCAATGGTCCCGAAGGTGCTGCGCCGTCGATGGTGATGCCGTCTGCCCCTTTGCCATCAATCAGAGCATTGGCTGCCAGAAGGGTCCATGTGGCCTCTTGCGTGGACAGGGCGCGGGTTGTGGCGATGCGATCGGTCAGCGCCTCGACGTCCACCGCGTTCGATCCTGCCTCGGTCGCCAAGGTCAGCACCGCTGCGGCGTCGCGGAAGTTGGTGCCATAGTCGGCGCGGTAGATCTGCTCGCTGTCAGGACCAGACAACGCCTGCAACGCCACACCAGCACGCCGGAACATCGCGTCGGCACGGGGCTGATCACCATAGCTGGCGAGCGCCGCCCCCAATTGCGCCATCGCCGTCGGCGTGGCAAAGGCGTCGCCCTTCACATCGGCATAATAGCGCAGATCGCCCACTGCCGCCGCCCCTTCGCGGGCCAGAACCATCAGCGCATAGGCCAAAGGCTCGCCTCCCTTGTCGAAATCGGCATAGTAGTTGACCTGATTGCGCAGGTTGTCCAAGGCGGTGCGGAAGGCCTGATCCGGCACGGCATAGCCCCGCGCGCGGGCACGGCTGAGGAAATCGGTGACAAAGGCGTCCAGCCACATATCGCCGCCCTCGGACGGACCCCAAAGGCCAAATGCGCCGTTAGAGCCTTGATTTGTCAGGACTTCTGCCACGGCCTGTTCGATGCGCAGTTTGATGTTGTCGGCTCCTGGCAGGCTCATCGCCACAGCAACCTGATCGAAATACAGCAGCGGCAACGCCTTGGAGGTGATCTGCTCGGCGCAGCCATAGGGATAGGCATCCAGTGCGGCCAGAACCCCCGGTGCATTGAGACGCGCGATGGGGCCAATGGCCAGGGTGGCCTTGCCGGACCCTGCCACTAGACCGGTGAACGCGTTCTGGTCAAAGGTGAATGCCTGCCCTTTTTTCAGATCAAGACGGCTGACGCGGACCACCGCCGGATCATTCATTTGCACCGGAATGGTCAGGGTTTTCTTCAGCACCTTGCCGTCCGGCGTGGTCAGTTGCACCTCAATCGTGTGCAGGCCGACCCCGGTCGCGGTGACTGGAACCGCAAAGACTGTCTTGGCCTTGTCACCCAGATCAAAGCCCGAGGGCACATCGCCCAGTGTCAGGCCATTGGCAACCACATCCATGCTCATCCGGCCCGAAGGTCCTGTGGCGTGGACGATCTCAAGCAGCAAGCGCGAGCTGTCGCCGGGGGCCATAAAGCGCGGCAGGCTGGCGGTAACCACAACGGGATCGCGCACAAGAACATCTGCACTTGCCTGACCGACACCCTTTTTCGACCAGACCACCGCCATCACTTTGACGGTGCCGTTGAATGACGGCAAATCGAACGCTGTCCGCACATAGCCGTCGGCATCCACCTGCACCGGACCGGTGAAATAGGCGACCAGTTCCTCTGTCGGGGGCGGGGTTTGCAGTCGCGCCTGTGCCCCCGCGTCACCGCCCGAGCGCACTTCGCCCGCAGCACCGTTCAGTCCGTCAATCAGGCGGCCATAAATATCGCGGATGCCTACACCCAGCTTGCGCTGACCAAAATAGTGGCCTTGCGGATCGGGCGCGGCAAAACCGGTCAGGTTCAGGATACCCACATCCACTGCGGCGATGGTGGCATAGGCGGTATCGCCCGGCTCCAGCCCCGCAACCTTTACCGCGATGGGCAGCGGTCCACGCGGCGCCGCCTCGGCCGCCGTTTCAATGCTGGCAGTCAAAGCCCGCGCGCCCGGATCAATCGCGGCGTGGGTCAGGCCCAAGGCGCGTGCCGGGTTGCGGCCTGCGACCACATCCATCGGGCGCAGCACAGAGGCGGTGACGTAAACGCCGGCGCCCCATTCATCGGTGACGGTCAGCGGGATCAGGTTTTCGCCTTCCTTCACCTCAACCGCCTGCATGGCGACCAGACGGTTTGACAGCACGGTGATCAAGGCCGTCCCCGCTGCCCGCGGCACCACCCGCAACATCGCGGTTTCGCCTGGTTTGTAGGCCGGTTTGTCCAAGGACAGGTCCAGCGTGTCAGGAGAATCCGTGGTGTCGGCCGGTGCGTACCAACCGGCGTAGAAGGTGGTCGAGGTCGCGGCCTGGCTGCCATCAACGCGCTCGACGGCCAGCTCGAATTCGCCCCAGTTCACGGCGGCGGCAATTTCAACCGGAGCAGCGCCCAGATCAGCCAGACCTTCAGCCACGCGGCCACGCGAGATGACAGGCTCCCAATTCCATGCGCCACCACTTTGATACCATTGGTAATTGGTTTCAATCCGGGTGACGGTCCACTTGACCTTCATCGGGGTTGCTGTGCTGTCGGGACCGATGCCGATCAGGCTGAACCTTGCCTCGGTGCCTTCACCGACCACGCCGTCAAACATTGGTTTGACGCCGATCAGGGCAGACGAGGGCGCCATCAGTTTGGTCACCTGACGCTCTACCGGACGGCCGGACCCTTCGGCCACGCGCACCGTGGCGCGCAGTTCCAGGGGCAGACCGGGATCGTCGACTTGCGGCACGGTCAGGTCAACGACGGCCTTGCCATCGGTATCGGTCGTATAGCCACCGAACGATTCCATGGTGGCGTCAAACGGAGCATCGTGGCGGCCAAAGATGAAGCCGGGCCAGTCTTTCAATTCTTTCGCAGCGCGCAGCAGCACCTCGCCTTCAATCGCAAGATCGGCCCCCGGCGCGCCAAAAAGGTACTTCGCCTCAACGATCATCTGAGGCGTGTCGCCAAGGCGGACGGCGGCCTCCCCAAGATCAAGGGTAAAGTCGATGCGTTCGGGCAGAAAATCCTCAACAAGGAAGGTCTTGGTTGTCAGTGCGGTCGCGTCCAGATCGGCGAACACCTCCAGGCGCCAGACGCCGCGGGGGGCAGAACCCGCCACGGGCATGGCAAAGACATGGCCCCCGGCGCCGGCATCCGCCACAAGGGCGCGGGAATATTCGACGCCATCTGGACGTTTCAGAATGGCCGTCAACGGCAGACCTTCGACCGCCGCGGTTTGCGGATCACGCGCCAAGGCGGTGGCGTAGACGGTTTCGCCCGCACGATAGGCACCACGATCGGTTGTCAGGAATACATCGACCGGAGGCGCAGCCTCGCGGCCCTCAACGCCACGGTCGGACAGGTCAAATTCAGGATCGGTCAGCGACAGGAAGGCCAGATCATCTTCGCCTTCGCGCGCCACGATCAAGGCAGGGGCCGAAGACCCCGCACCGCGCGCCAGCCCCGCATCAAACCGGGCATACCCCGTGGCATCGGTGGTGGCGCTGGCCAGCACATCATTGGCGCGGCTTAACAAATCAACCGTGACGCCTTCCTTCGCGGCCGCAGTTCCCAGACTGCGCACGAAGACGTGCAGCCCGTCGACACCCGACATAGAGGTCAGGCCCAGATCCGACACCACGAACCATTGCCAACTGGCAGGCACCACATAGGGATCAACGCCCGGAACCGCAGCGCGCAGGGCGTAGATGCCAGCGGGCTGATCCTTGATGGCCTCGGACAGAGGCAGGCGGGTGGTTATGTCCTTGTTCACATCCTGCCCGACGGTCGCGTTGCCCTTCCAGATTTCGGTGCCAATCTGCTCGGCGAAATCGTATTCCTGATAGTCCGGCATGGGCGATCCGAAGTAGCCATTCTGCAACGAACGCAACAGGTTGCGGTCCGTCACGCGGTAAAGTTGCAGATCAAGCGTGGTCGTGTTGACAGTTTCCACCGGCACCGCAGCATCGCCCCCGCGCGGCAGCACATAGCCCCGGCCGGGGAAGCGCACGCCCGGATTGCGATCGCGGACATAGGTCGTGATGTCGACCGATTTGGCCAACACCTGCCCATCGCCTGTTGGAAGCCCCTCGCGGAAGGTGATGGTGTTGCGCGACCCGTGTGTGACACCTTCTACGCACAGCTGTTGATAGCCATCCGACGTGACCGTCAGGCCCGGATCGGGAAGCTGCACATAGGTCGCGTAATCGACGCCCGATTTCGCCAGCGTCTCCGAGAAATTCACGCAAATGCGGGGGCGGGCGGAATCGGATTCGACCACGTTATCGACAATGCGAAACCCGTATTTGCCGATGGCATCATCCAAAGCCACCGCCGTGTCGTCGCGTGGCTGCAAGGATTGTGCCAGACGCAGCGCGCCCACCTTGTCGCGACCACGGTCGATCCTCTCAAGGGCGTCGCCCATCGTCACAAGGATGCTGTGCTGCATCGGCTTGCTGTCGGCACGCAGATAGGCGTTGACGGCGGCCAGATAGGATTGGTCCAGATAGGCCCGCTGCTGATCGCTGGGCGACGATCCCGCAAGCAGCAACAGCCGGGCATATTCTGCCCAATCCGCCGCGGAATCGGTCAGGTTCAGTGCCGCCCCGACAAATCGGCTGGCCGTCACGGTATCGCCGTTTGCCTCGGCGCTTTGTGCGGCGGCAAGGTGTTCCTCGACGGTGTAGGCGTTGGTGATGTGCGCATTGGCAAGCCCCTCGGCCTGCTGAGTAACGCCCGTGAACTCCCAGTCCGGCAGGAAAACCAGTTCTGCCCGGCGGGTCTTGGCACGGGCGTTTGCGTCGGCATCGGCGGCAATCACATACCCTGAATACGCACCTTGATAGAGGGCAGGATCACCCGCCCCGCTCTTCAGAAAACAGGACCCGTTCTTGCTGTTGAAAGTGAAGGATTCGCAGCGCGCATTGCCGATGCAAGCGCGTTCGCAAGACTCAAGCGTGGTGTCGAAGATCGACGATATATCGCCACCGGTCAGATCGGTATTTTCGCTTAGAACCAATCGTTTGGCAGGGATCAGGTCTTGTGCCTGCGCCATGTGAGGCGCGATTGAAACAAAGGTCGCAAATGCCCCGATCAAAGCGCTTCGAAAAATACCGCGCATCGCAAATCCTCCTGAATGAACCTGCAAACCTTCGCAGTGGACCGCCATTTTTGCAAGGCATCTTCGCCGCACGACATCTTTTGTCGCGTTAAGCGGTCGTTCATTTTGTTGCGCCAATGTGGCGCAATATCAGCCCAGAAGGGCAGGGCAGCAGATAAGGTCTGGCATGGAATTTGCGGAACGGCTGGCAAAGGAACGGCGGGCAAGGCTGGCGGCAGAGCGCCTGCTGGAGCAGAAAAGCCGCGAACTTTTTGCGGCCAATGAAAAGCTGGCGCTGCACGCGCGATCATTGTCTGACCAGATCGTCGAACAGCGTCAGGTGGTGAAGTCCGCCTTGACCGAGGCAGAGGCGCTGAAGGGGCAACAGTCGCGCTTTGTGGATCAGCTGGACGCCGCCCACACCGCCGCCGTGATGGCCGAACGGCGGCTGTGGGACAGCATCAACACCATTCAGGACGGATTTGCGGTGTTTGATTCCGGCCTGAAACTGATCGCCGCCAACCGGGCCTATCTGGCACCATTCCGGGAAACCCCCATTGCCCCGGGCACCCCATATGCCGAAATTCTGCGCATTGCCGCCGAAAAGGGGCTGGTTGATCAAGGTGATCTGGGGGCAGAGGACTGGGCCTCGACGATGTTGGCGCGTTGGGATCAAGACCCGATTGAACCGCTGACCGTGCGCTTTCGCAACGGCACCTGGGTGCGGCTTGTCGATCAGCGCGCCCGCGATGGCGACATGGTCAGCCTTGTTTTGAATATCACCGAAGAAATGCGCATCTGGGCCGCGATTGAGGCGATCCCGGATGCCTTTGTTCTATTTGACCGGGAGGAACGTCTTTTGACCTGTAACCAGCGCTATCGCGAAATGTTTCCAGACAGTGCCGAGGCGATGGTTCCCGGCACCAAATTCGAGGATTTGTTGCGTTACGGCCTGCGCAACGGCCATGTCCCCGAGGCGTTCGGCCGCGAAGATGACTGGCTGGCCGAGCGGCTGCATCAGATGCGCCACGCCGAGGGCATCTCGGAATGCCAATTGGCCGATGGCCGCTGGATTCAGGAACAGGATCATCGCACCCCTGATGGCGGTCGCGTCGGCTTGCGTCGTGATATTACCCCCCAACGCGATCAACAGGCCGCACTTGAGGCCGCGCGCGCGCAGGCAGAGGCGGCCAATCGCGCCAAATCCGCGTTTCTGGCGAATATGAGCCATGAAATCCGCACCCCGATGAATGGCGTGGTGGGTATGGCGGAACTGTTGTGCGACACCAGCCTGTCAGAAGAGCAGCGCCTGTTTGCAGAAACGATCCGGTCTTCGGGTGAGGCGTTGCTGGTCATCATCAATGACATTCTGGATTACTCCAAGATTGAGGCTGAACGGCTGACCCTGCATCCGGAACCCTTTGATCTAGAACGCACAATCCACGAAATTACCATGCTGTTGCAGCCGCGCGCCCGGGAAAAGGGCCTTGATCTGATGATTGATTTCGACATGTTCCTGCCCACCCGCTATGTCGGGGATCCGGGGCGGTTGCGGCAGGTGCTGACCAATCTGATCGGCAATGCGGTCAAGTTCACCGACAAAGGCCACGTGTTGATCCGCGTCGTGGGAATTGAGGATGAACCCGGCCGGCAGCAGTTGCATGTCACGGTCGAAGACACCGGCATTGGCATTGCCCCCGAAAATCTTGATCACGTGTTTGGTGAGTTCAATCAGGTGGAAAGTGAGGCGAACCGCAAGTTTGAAGGAACCGGGTTGGGCCTTGCCATCACGCAGCGCCTGATCGAACGCATGGATGGCGCGGTCTGGGTGGACAGCGAGTTTGGCAAAGGGTCGTGCTTTGGCTTCCGGCTGTCGCTGCCTGTGGCCGAAGACGCCGCCGCCCCGCGCGTGCCGATTGCGATCAGGCGGGTTCTGGTCGTCGATGATCAGTTCATAAACCGCACCATTCTGGAGCGTCAACTTGTGCCCTGCGGCATTGCGGTAACGCTGTGTCGGTCGGGGGCTGATGCCTTGACGGTTCTTGAAAAAGACAGCTTTGACGCGATTCTGACCGACCATGACATGCCGGAAATGGATGGTCTGCAGCTTGCCACCCGCATCCGTGCCAAGGGCATCGACACGCCGATTGTGCTGCTGTCCTCCAGCCTGTCCAATGCGCGAGAAGGACAGGGGGCTGAACATCTGGCCGCCACGCTGCAGAAACCGATCCTGCGGGCCGACCTGTATCGTCGGTTGCAGGCGCTTTCCGGGGGCGAGGGCGTTGTGCCGGCAACTCCGGTCTTGTCACCGGGTGATCGGCGTTTGATGCGGGTCTTGACGGCTGAAGACAACCGCACCAACCAGTTGGTGCTTCAAAAGATGCTGCGTGATCTTGATATAGAATTGGTTTTTGCAAACAATGGGATAGAAGCAGTTGAGCTGTTTCAGTCTTTCCGCCCGGACATGATTTTCATGGATATATCCATGCCTGAAATGGACGGCTGCGATGCCGCCCGCGCCATTCGTGCGTTGGAGGGCGGACGCAGCCATGTTCCGATCGTCGCCTTGACGGCCCATGCCATGGAGGGTGACTCCAAGGGTATTCTGGCCGCAGGGATTGACCGCTACATGACGAAGCCTTTGCGCAAATCGGCACTGACCGACACGTTGTCAGAACTTTGCCCTGCAGATGCCCGCCCGATTGCCATTCCTGCCGAACATGCGGCTTAGGCCGCAGCCTGATCCTGTGCGGCGCGGATAAAGACCATCCGCATCGCGTCGGACAGATCGGCGCGATAGGCATAGCCGCCCAGATCAAAGCCGCGCAGATCGGCTGGGTTGGTCAAATGATGGATGGCGATGAACCGCGCCATCGCACCGCGCGCTTTCTTGGCCCAGAACGATACAATCTTCGGCTCGCCATTCCGGTCCTCAAGGAAGACCGGGGTGATGACAGGCAACGCCAGCGCCTTGGGGGCCACCGCCCCGAAATATTCGGTCGAGGCGCAATTGATCAGGAACTTCGCCCCAACCTCGGCGGCCTGCGTGTTCAGGGCGCGGGCAATCTTGCTGCCCCAATAGGCGTACAGATCGGCCCCCTTCGGGTTGGCCAGACGGCTGCCCATTTCAAGACGATAGGGCTGAATCGCATCCATCGGGCGCAACAGTCCGTAAAGACCGGACAATATCCGCAAGTGCCCTTGCGCCCAATGCAGCGCATCAGTCTCAAGTTGCCGGGCCTCAAGCCCCGCGTAGGTATCACCATCGAACAGAAACGCGGCGGGCAGGCCCGGTGCATCGACACGAAAGGTGCGAAAGCGATCATGGTTCAATGTGCCCAAAGCGGGGGATATGTGCATCAATCCGCACAGATCCGCGACCGAAAGCCCGCGCGCAATGCTGGCCAGCCGCGCTGCATCCGCAGCAAATTCCGGCGTGGTCGGGGCCATCGCCACGACATGAGGTTTTTCGTTCAGGCGTTTTGCGGGTGAAATCACAGTCAGCATCGGCACACTCCTTTGCAGGCAATCTAGGTGTGGGGTGGCAAAGGTCTAGGCCTCGCGCAGCACATCCAGAAACGCCTCGCCAAATCGTTCGATCTTTTGCGGGCCAAGATCACCGACGCGGTCCAGGTCTGACAGGGTCGAAGGCCGCGCCTCGGCAATCTTGCGCAGGGGGCCAGAGGGCAGGCTAAGCCGTTTGCCGTTGCCATCCGCGCCGCGCTGCAATTGCACTTGCACCTCGGACAGCTGGTCAAAAACCTGACCCGCATCGCGCCCGGCCAGACGGCGGCGCGCGGGGTGCATCGCGCCCGCCTCGGCCCCGGTGATCACGGCCAGAAATCCCTTGCCATAGCTTTCCAGCTTTTTCGCCCCCACTCCGGTGATGCCCATCATCTCATCCAGGGTCGTGGGGCGTTTTTCCGCCATTTCGATCAGGGTGCGGTCGGGAAAAACCACATAGGCCGGCACGCCCGCCGCCTCGGCCAGCGCCCGCCGCTTTGCTTTCAACGCAGACAGCAGGCTGGCGTCTTCTTCGGCCACCATGGTTTTCACCGCCACGCGCGGCACGGCCTTTTCAATCGTATCCCGACGCAGGGTGATCGCGGCCTCGCCGCGCAGGATCGGGCGGGCGTGATCTGTCATCCGCAAGGCGCCAAAGCGGTCGGGGTCAGGGCGCACCAGATCGCGGCCCATCATCTGGCGGAAAACAGCGCCCCAGGCTGGTTTCGAAAGCTCGCGTCCGACGGCAAAGGTGGGCAACTGATCATGTCCCTTTTCCCGTACTTTGGCGGTGGCATTGCCGGTCAGGATGTCGATCAGATGCCCTGCGCCGAACCACTCGCCGGTGCGCAGCATCGCGGACAGCGCCTTGCGTACCGCGTCAGTCGCATCAAACACCAAAGCAGGACGGTCACACAGGTCACAGTTGCCGCAGGGTTCTGCCGTTTCGCCAAAGTAGCCCAGCAAGACCTGACGGCGGCATTGCGTGGCCTCGGCCAGACCCAAAAGCGCGTTCAGACGGCCGTGGTCGGCGTCCTTGCGTTCTGCCGGGGCGACGCCTTCGTCAATCTGGCTGCGGCGCAGGCGGATGTCATCAGGACCGTAAAGCGTCAATGTTTCGGCCGCCGCGCCATCGCGGCCCGCGCGGCCGATTTCCTGATAATACCCTTCGATGGATTT
>CAZCFC010000021.1:0-19581 GCA_964497815.1 uncultured Cypionkella sp. | reverse complement strand
GATTACATCATCCCGCAGATCGTCGGCAATTCGGCCAATTTCATCGGCATGGCGGTGTATCAACTGCAAGGCACCGCCGGGAATATCCCGCTTGCCGCCGCCTTTGCCGTGGTGCCCATCGCCATCATGCTGATCTACCTGTGGCTGGCCAAACGCGCGGGGGCTTTCGATGCCCTCTGACGTCAATCAAACCCGGGCCCCCCTTGCCCTGAAACTGGCGGCCCTTGGTGGCCTTCTGTTTCTGCACCTGCCGATCTTGCTGATCTTCCTGTACGCCTTCACCACCGAGGAACGCACCTACGCCTTCCCGCCACCGGGCCTGACCACCCAGTGGTTCGCTGTCGCCTGGAACCGCCCGGACATCTGGCAGGCGCTGGCGCTGTCTGTCAAAGTCGCCACTGTTGCCACGGTGCTGGCCATGATCCTGGGTACGCTGGTGTCGGCGGCCATGGCCCGCGCCACCTTCTTTGGCCGCGATCAGATCAGCTTGCTGATCATCCTGCCCATCGCGCTGCCGGGCGTCATCACCGGCATGTCGCTGCGGTCCGCGTTCGGCATCATGGACATTCCGTTTTCAACCCTGACCATCATCCTCGGCCATGCCACCTTCTGCATCGTCATCGTCTACAACAACGCCGTCGCCCGCTTTCGCCGCATGTCCGGCGGCATCCTTGAGGCATCGGCCGACCTCGGTGCCAATGCCTTTCAGACCTTCTGGCACATCCTGCTGCCCAACCTTGGCACGGCGCTGCTGGCCGGCGGCATGCTGGCGTTCGCGCTGTCCTTTGACGAGGTGATCGTGACCACCTTCACCGCGGGTCAGCAAGCCACCCTGCCGATCTGGATGCTGGAGGAACTGATCCGCCCACGCCAGCGCCCCGTGACCAACGTCGTCGCCCTGATCGTCTTCGCCGCCACCTTCCTTCCCATCCTGCTGGCCTATTACCTGACCCGCAACGGGTCCGAGACCGCAGGTTCCGGCAAATGAGGCCCCCCATGCACATCCAGACCCAACTGCTGATCGGCAACACCTTTGAACCCGGCACCGAAACACCCGAACCCATCCTGAACCCCCGCACTGGCGCGCTGATCCTGAACGTCCCCGAGGCATCGACGGCGCAAGTCGACCGCGCCATCGCCGCCGCCCGCAGCGCCTTTGCCCATTGGTCGCGCACCACGCCCGGCGAACGCTCTGCCGCCCTGCTGCGCATCGCGGATCGCATTGAGTCCGAGGCCGATGCCTTTGCCGCACTCGAAGCGCTCAATTGCGGCAAGCCGATCAACGCCGCCCGCAATGATGAAATCCCCGCCATCGTCGATTGCTACCGCTTCTTTGCCGGGGCTGTGCGCTGCCAGACCGGGGCCATCGCGGGCGAATACCTGTCTGGCCACACCAGCATGATCCGGCGCGATCCGGTCGGCGTCATCGCCTCGATTGCGCCGTGGAATTACCCGGCGATGATGATGGCATGGAAACTGGCCCCGGCCCTTGGCGGCGGCAATACCGTGGTGTTCAAACCTTCGGAACAAACCCCGCTGACCGCGCTGAAAATGGCGCATATTCTGGCCGAGGAACTGCCCGAAGGCGTGGTGTCGGTAATCACCGGGCGCGGCCAGACCGTGGGCAGCTATCTGATCAACCATCCGGGTGTGGACATGATCAGCCTGACCGGCGATGTCGCCACGGGCAAGAAGATGCTGGATGCCGCTGCGAAAACCGTGAAACGCACCCACCTGGAACTGGGCGGCAAGGCCCCGGTCCTGGTGTTCGATGATGCCGATATTTCCGCCGTGGTCGAGGGCCTGCGGGCCTTTGGCTACTACAACGCCGGGCAGGACTGCACAGCGGCCTGCCGCATTTATGCCGGAAAGAAGGTGTACGATAATCTTGTGGCCGACCTGACCTCTGCGGTGTCGACCATTGCGCTGGCGCAGGCGGACGATGCAGCCAACGAGATCGGCCCGCTGATTTCCCTGCGCCAACGCGACCGCGTCGCCAGCTTCGTCAACCGTGCGCGCGAACTGCCCCATGTGCAGATCACCACCGGCGGACAGGTGATGCCCGATGGCTTTTACTATCGCCCCACCGTGGTGGCAGGCGCGCGGCAGGACGACGAAATCGTGCGCCGCGAGGTCTTCGGGCCGGTGGTGTCCGTCACCCCGTTTTCCGATCCCGACGACGCCCTGACATGGGCCAACGACAGCGATTACGGTCTGGCCTCTTCCGTCTGGACCCGCGACGTGGGCCGCGCGATGTCCACCACCGCCGCGCTGCGCTATGGCTGCACTTGGGTGAACACGCATTTCATGCTGGTCAACGAAATGCCCCATGGCGGGCTGAAACAGTCCGGCTATGGCAAAGACCTAAGCGCCTACGCGCTGGAAGATTACACCGTGGTCCGGCATGTGATGATAAAGCACTGACGGCAGGGCAGCGTTCTTTTCGCCGCCCCCCCCCATTCATTCCCGCCATTCCATTCCCGCCAATCCCTGCATTAACCTTAATCCGGCGTGCGCTGCGTAGGGACGCAAAAAGGACACAGGCAGGACGGCGGCAGGACGCAGAACCGACACCGATTGCCAAGCAAAATCCGCGCGTTAACCGTAATTTCCGGCCGCACGCCCCGCCCAGCGGCCCGTGGCCCAGCAACCGGTCAAAAGATAGCCGCCGGTGGGGGCCTCCCAGTCCAGCATTTCTCCGCAGACAAACACCCCAGGCAGGGCTCGCAACTCCAGATTTTCGGTGCAACTTGCCTGGGTGATCCCCCCAGCCACTGAAATCGCCTCGTCGATCGGACGGGGGCCAAGAAGCTGTATTTGCAGGGATTTTACGGCAACAGCCGGGTCAAGACCCCGCCCGAACTCCATCACCAAAGCCGCAGCAGCCCCCGAAAGCCCCAGCTTTCGCAGCCGGTTGGCCAGCGTTTCGGCAGGCCTCATCCGCCCCAGACGCGCGACCACTTCCGCCGCTGTCAGGTCCGGCATCAGATCCACCATCAGCCCGGCCCCCTCACGCAATGCCCGCGACACCGCGTATACACCACCACCCTCTAAGCCTTTGGCGGAAATAACAAATTCACCCCGCTCCCGCAGCCCCCCCACGATCAGCGCCGCCCCCTTCACCGCCTGCCCGAAATGCCCCACCATATGGGGTGACCAATTCACGGCAAAGCCCATGTTGACCGGCCTAAACCTATGAACTTCCACACCTTTTTCTACCAGCCAAGGCACCCAGGACGCGTCCGATCCAAGGCGTTTCCAGCTTGCCCCACCCAAAGCCAGAACCGTCACCTCAGGCTGCAAAACCTGCGGCCCATCCGGCGTTTCAAAGCAGAAATCCGCACCGTCAAACCCCGTCCAACGCCACCGCGTCCGCAGTGAAACCCCCATGGAATCAAGCCGTTGCAGCCACGCCCGCAGCAGCGGCGACCCCTTCATCGCTTTTGGGAAAACCCGCCCAGACGAGCCTGTGAACACCTCTTGCCCCAGTCCCCGGCACCAGTCCGCCACCTGCGCGGGGCCGAACTCTGCCAGCATGGGCGCCAACCATGACCCGTCATAAGACGCTGTAAAGGCTTCCAAATCCTGATCCTTGGTCACATTCAACCCGGATTTCCCCGCCATCAGAAACTTGCGCGCCGGGCTGGGTTTGGCTTCACAGACCACCACCCGCCGCCCCGCTTTTGCCAGTTCCTCGGCCGCCATCAACCCCGCCGGACCCGCCCCGATCACCAAGGCATCCATCAGGATTTACCCCCCGGAAAACCGCCCTTGATCTCGACCACCCGTTGCGGAAATGGCATCTCGATCCCCTCGGATTTCAGCGCATTCCAGATCGCAAACAGCACCGGGCTACCGTATTTATTCTTGCCATCGTCGATGCCATTCACCCAATATTCTACAGCAAAATCAACGCTGCTTTCGCCAAAACCACGCAGTTCGCAGTCCGGTCCGTCCGGGGTTCGCAACACAAAGGGCAAGGCACCAACGGCCTGTTCGATCACACCCGGCACTCGGTTTATGTCCGTGTCGTAGCTGACCGAAAACACCGCCTCATACCTGTTAGCACTGCCAGCGTCCGAGTAGTTCACCACCCGCGTCGTGATGAAATGCTCGTTTGGAATCACGATCCACTTGCCGTCGAATGTCTCCAGCACACAGGCGCGCGCCGTCATCTTGACGATGGTGCCCTTTTCGCCGCCGTCAAGTTCGACATAGTCGCCAACCGTGGTCTGACCTTCAATCAAGAGTATGATTCCACTGACAAAATTCGCAGCAATCTGTTGCAGGCCAAGGCCAATCCCGACACCCAAGGCACCGCCCAGAACCGCCACTGCGGTCAGGTCGATGCCCATGATGCTCATCAAAAGCAGGAATGCGGCGCCAAAGATCAGAACCTCGGTCGCCTTCACGGCCAGCTCACGCGTGGCCGGGCGCAGCTCATCCTGCTTTTTGAAATAATCGGCACTTTGGCGGTTGGACCACGATCCCAGCCAGAACAGCAAAGACCCCGCGATCACCCCCCGGATCAGCGCCATCACCGAAAACCGGATGTTGCCCAACGCGATCACAGTCTGTTCCAAACGCGCCGAAATGTCATCAAGCAAGCCCAGCGCGTACAAGGCCGCAACGGGGATCAGGACGTATTTTCCCAGCAATTTCAAAAAGCTGTCGGTCAGAACCTGCTGTACGAAAATACGTGCGGCAAGGAAGAAGAACACGCGCTTGCCAAAGGCGATCACTTCGCCCGAGCCAAAGACCGACCGCGTGACTTCTTCGCCACCTGCCGTCAGCCCATAGGCCAAAAGCGGCATCAGCAACGGCAGAAATCGCAGGGCAAAGCGGCGGGCGGTGGCGATCAGGTTGGTCTTGTCTCCGGGATCCACCACGCGGAAGACAGCGGGCGAGACATGGCGAGTGATGGCGCGCGCGGCCAGAAAAGCCAGCGCCAGCAAAGCAAATTGCGACCACGCCGCAGGCGAAAGCAACCAGCCCTGCGCCACGTCTGCAGCCTGTTGCAGCCAACCCATCAGCTTGTCTGCCAACTCGGTTTGACCTGCCATGTCCGCCCCCTTGCCTTTGCGACCCGCCGCTCCATCCTGTGACAACAAACCTTGCCGGAAACAAGCATGACTGACGTCCCGACCTGCCCGCTGTGCCTGCGCCCAATCCCGGAAGGGGTGCCGCAAAGCCTGCATCATCTGGTGCCCAAGCTGAAAGGCGGCAAGGGTGGCGCGGTGGTCTTGCTGCACCACATTTGCCACAAGGAAATCCACGCACGGTTTTCCGAGGCAGAATTGGCGCGGCAATTCAATACGATAGAGACCTTGCGGTCAGCAGAGCCATTGCAGGCATTCCTTGCGTGGATTGCCAGAAGACCGCCAGATTTCCTAAGCCGGGTTCCGGGGCGCAGGCGCCAAGCGGGGGTGCGCTAACCTGAACTTCGGCTACAGCAACAACCCTTTGATCGCCGCAGCATGGCCGGGCCTGGCGGCCAGAGTGTCGGCACACAGGGCGCGGGCGGTGTCCAGCAAGGTCTGCGGCTCGACAATCCGGTCAATCAGGCCCCAGGCCAGCGCTTCGTCCGCCTCGATCTTCGCACCGGCCATCAGGATCATCTTGGCGCGCGCAGGGCCAATCAGCGCCACAAGTCGGGCTGGATCTGCAGGTTGCGGCAGGAAGCCAAGCTTCATCACCGGATAAAAGAACTTGGCACTGGCCACCGCAATCCGCACATCACAAGCGAGCGCCATGCCCATCGCTCCCCCCGCCAAAGTGCCGTTCAGCGCCGCGATGGTCAGGCACGGCAAGCCCGCAATGCGGTTGGACAGGCGGTCCCAGACCGGATCGGTGGCCAACCCCGCCCGCGCTTCATCCAGATCGGCACCGGCACTGAACACGCGGCCTTCCCCGGTCAGGATCACGGCCTGGGCCTGGGTGCTTGCCAGTGTGGCGTCCAACGCGTCAAGCATCGCCTTGGTCAAAGAATTGGCCTTTTCAGGGCGGCGCAGGGTCAGCACCAGCAGCCCGGCCTCGTTCTGGATGCCGATCATGCAATCAACCCTACAGCACGCCTGATTGCTTCATCGCGCAGCGACACGTCCTTGCCAAGCCAGTCATCGGCCGCGGGTCCGCACATCCACAGCAGCGCCCGCGCCGGCCATTCAGCCGGGATATGCACCGAGAAATCCAGCTGGCTGACGGCGTTGACGCCCGAGGCCTTGATCTGCCGCTGCATGTCGGTTGCCACAGTGCCCGGCGACAGGCCCAGAACCCGCAGCCCATGCGCGGCCTCTTCCAGATGAGCCATCCGCGTCAGCATCAGCGCCCCGGCCTTCGAGGCGCAATAGCTGCTCCAACCCTCGATGGGATTGACGGCGGCGCCCGAAGATATGGTGATGACGGTGCCTGCGCCCTGTGCGCGCATGATTGGCAAGACCGCCCGCAGCCCGTGAAAGACGCCCTTCAGGTTGATGTCGATGGCCTGCCCCCAGTCCGCCGGATCGGCATCGGCCAGACGGGCAATGGGATCAATCACGCCTGCATTGTTGATCAGCACGTCGATACGGCCAAAGCGCGCCTGCACCGCCTGCATCGACGCCTGCATCGCAGACCAGTCAGTCACATCGCAGGGCAACGCCATTGCATTCGGACCCATTTCCGCAGCCAGATCAACGATCTTCGCGGCATCGCGGGCTAGCAAAGCCACGCTTGCCCCCGCCCCGGCAAAGGCGCGCACTGCCGCTGCCCCGATGCCCCTGCTTGCCCCGGTAATCACCACCACTTTAGCTTGCATTGCGCGGACTCCGTTGTTCATTTCTGATGACATTTCCGTTTACTCCAAACCGCGCAACCACACAAACCCTTGACCCTATGCACGCAAGGGCGGATGGTTGATGCGAATATTTTCACCGGGAAGGGTTCGCTATGAAACACTGGAAACTTGCGGGCAGCACCGCGTTTATTGCACTTACGTCTGGCTCCGGCGCTTTCGCCGATGTGACCCCCGCTGAGGTTTGGCAAAGCTGGCAGGACATGAGTGCGTCTTACGGACAATCCATGGTCGCGGCCAGCGCCGAGCAGGACGGCGATGCGCTTGTGGTTTCGGGGGTCAAGATTTCCTCCAGCCAGGACGGTGTGGTTATTGATGCCAATATCGACGAGATCATCTTCACCGACAACGGCGACGGAACGGTTCAGGTCACGATGTCGGAAAGCTATCCGATAGCCCTGCAACTGCCGCCGGCCAATGACGGGGACACCCCGACAAACCTGACGGTCTCGGTTGCCCAGCCCGGCATGCTGGTCACCGCCAGCGGCACGCCCGAGGCCACGAATTACGACTTTGAAGCCCCCACGATGACGGTCAAGCTTGAGGCCATCGAAGGCGTGGATGCCACGGCCGTTGACGCCACGGTTGAGGCGACGATGACAGCGGTGGTCGGCAAATATCTGGTCGAAGGCGCCGAGGGGGCCAAGACCGTCACTTCGGAATTCGCAGCCCAAAGCCTGGCCCTGACAGTGGTGGGCGATGACAAAGAGGCGGGTTCAAACGCGCGCATCGTTGGCACCTTTGCCGATCTGGCCGCCAAGACCAACGGCACCTTCCTTGGGGCCGATCTGATGGCTGATTTGCCTGCCGCATTGAAAGCGGGCTTTGCCGTCGATGGCAATTTTTCCTTTGGGGCGATGTCGCTTGATTTCGACGTGACCGACGCCGCAGGCCCGGTGAAAATGCTGGCAACGGGTGACGGTGGCGACGTGACGTTCGCCTTGGACGCCACAAAAATGCAATATGGCGTCAGCAGCAAAGGCGTCAGCATGACGGTTTCGGGACCGGAAATCCCGTTCCCGGAACTGAAACTGGGATACTCTGACGCCGGTTTCAACCTGTTGATGCCGGTCGGCACCAGCGCCGAGCCGACGGATTTTGCCTTCCTGACCAAACTGGTCGGCTTCACCATTTCGGATGAGGTCTGGGGCATGTTCGATCCGGCGGGCAGCCTGCCGCGCGATCCGGCCACTGTGGTGGTGGACGCGAAGGGCAAGGTCAAGATGACCACTGACCTGTTCGACAGCGCAGCGATGGAGACTTTGGGCGATGCCGCTCCGGGTGAATTGCACGCCCTGGATGTGACCGAGTTGAAGGCAACGATTGCAGGGGCCGAACTGACCGGTGCCGGCGCATTCACCTTCGACAACACAGATATGGCCACCTTTGGCGGCGTGCCCGCCCCGTCAGGCAAGCTTGACCTCAAGCTGGTCGGTGGCAACGGTTTGCTGGACAAGTTGGTCGCGATGGGTCTGCTGACCGAAGACGATGCCATGGGCGCGCGGATGATGGTGGCGATGTTCGCCAATGCCGGGGCCGATGGTTCGGATGAGATGACCTCGACCATCGAAGTCAAAGACAAGGTGCTGTACGCCAACGGCCAGCGCATGCAGTAAGCCCTTGCAGGCAACATTGGGCCGCCCTGCCACGTGCGGGGCGGCCTTTTTCATGCGGTTGCGCCTTGAATTCCGGATCCAAAGCATGACTTTACTGGCACAGATGCAAATCAGCCGGGCAAGGTGCCCTGCAAAAGGAATGCCATGGCCCAGCCGCTTGAAACCCTGACCGCCGCCTTGTTGGACGAAGCCCGCAAAGCCGGGGCCGAGTCCGCCGATGCGATGGCGCTGTCGGGCACCTCGCAATCCATCGACATTCGTGCCGGGCGGTTGGAGCAGGCGGAACGATCCGAAGGGGTCGAGATTGGCCTGCGCGTGCTGATGGGCGGGCGGCAGGCTTGCGTTTCAGCTTCGGACACGTCGGCGGCCACGCTGCGCCAATTGGCCGAACGGGCAGTGGCGATGGCACGCGAAGCCCCGGTTGATCCCTATGCCGGTCTGGCCGATGCGGACCAGATTGCGCGCGACTGGGATCTGGCCGGGCTTGATCTGTGCGACACCAGCCCCGAACCATCAGCATCGGCGCTGGAGACTGATGCGCGCATGGCTGAAGCTGCAGCGATGGCCGTGGCCGGGATCACGCAGGTCGAGGCCTCGGCAGGCTATGGTTTGCGTCAGGTGCATCTGGCCGCCAGCAACGGGTTTTCAGGCGGTTATGCCCGCAGTTCACGGTCGATTTCCGCCGTCGCCTTCACCGGCGATGGCACCGGAATGGAACGGGACTACGCCGGCGAAGGCCGTGTGCACCAGGTGGATATGCCGGGCGCGGACGGTATAGGCGCATTGGCGGCCGAGCGCGCGCTGGCACGCGCAGGTGCGACCAAGCCGAAAACGGGCACCTATCCCGTGCTGTTTGACGAACGGGTTGCGGCGTCGATGATCGGCCATCTGCTGTCAGCCATCAACGGAGCGTCGATTGCGCGGGGATCGTCCTGGCTGCAAGACGCCTTGGGCCAGCAAATCCTGCCTGCGGGTCTGTCGGTGATCGAAGATCCGTTGCGGCCGCGCGTTTCCGGCTCGCGTCCGTTTGACGGTGAAGGCCTGCCGACCGCAAAGCGAATGATCGTTCAGGATGGAATCCTGACCGGTTGGACACTGGATCTGGCCACGGCGCGCAAGCTGGGGATGCAGTCGACCGCCAACGCATCGCGGGGAACATCGTCACCGCCATCGCCGTCCACGTCGAACATTGATCTGACGATGGGACCTGCCAGCCGTGCCGATCTGATCCGCGATATGGGGACGGGGCTGCTGGTGACGTCAATGATCGGGTCGACGATCAACCCCACCACGGGCGATTATTCGCGCGGGGCTTCTGGGTTCTGGATTGAAAACGGGCAAATCCTGTTCCCTGTCAATGAATGCACCATCGCGGGAAATCTGCGTGAGATGCTGTTGCGGATGGTCCCGGCCAATGATGCCAAAGCGCATCTGTCCACCCGTGTGCCCAGCCTGCTGATCGAAGGGATGATCCTTGCCGGCGCATGATCTGGCCTTGCTGACCGACGCCGCCCGGGCGGCGGGCGACATCGCGCTGCGGTACTGGAACAACGCGCCCAGCGTTTGGGACAAAGCCGACAGCAGCCCGGTGACAGAGGCCGATCTTGCCGTGAATGACATGCTGATGGCACAGCTGCGGCGGGCGCGTCCGGGGTATGGCTGGTTGTCCGAGGAAACACCGGATGATGCTGTGCGGCTGGATTGCGAACATGTGTTCATTATTGATCCGATTGATGGCACACGTGCGTTCATCGCAGGCGAAAGGCACTTTTCTCATTCGCTGGCGGTGGCGCGAAACGGCGTAGTGACGGCGGCAGTGGTGTATTTGCCCGCGCTGGATCGGCTGTACACGGCGTCGGCGGGTGGACCGGCTTTGGTGGATGGACGACCGATGCAGGCCAGCGCAAAATCCCTGCGCGATGATCCGAACATATTGACGACAAAAGCAAATCTGATGCCAAATCACTGGCAGGGCGATCCGCCCGTCTTTCAGCGCAGCTTTCGTGCATCCTTGGCCTACCGCCTGGCCCTTGTTGGAGAGGGCGCATTTGATGGCATGCTGGCCTTTCGCGATGCCTGGGAGTGGGACATTGCGGCGGGCAGTCTGATCGCGGAACGCGCTGGGGCGGTGGTATCGGATTGCCGCGGGGCACCGCTGCGGTTCAACTCGGCTCGTGCGCAATCATCCGGGATCGTCGCAGCGGCCCCGGCCCTGCACGCCGATCTGTTGGCGCGGTTCCAACAATAAGGCCGCCCGAAGGCGGCCTTATGTGAACGATCATTTACTTTTTAGGCTTGCCCGGCGGCACGAAGCGCTTGGAGGTGTCCTTGGCATCGGTCTTTGGGCCCGCCGGTTTGCCCGGTTTGGCAAAAGACTTGCTTTCGCTTGCGTGCGATTTGAACCCGGCACCGCGCGCCGGCTTGCCATCAGCACCATGCGATTTGAACCCGGCCGAACGCGGCTTGAAATCACCATCGCCACGCGGCGCATAGGGCTTGGCCCCCTCGGCGCGCGGTGCATAGGGCTTGCGGTCACCATCTTCACGCTTGGCATAAGGCTTGGCACCATCACGGGGTGCGTAGGGTTTCGCGCCTTCGGCACGGGGTGCGTAAGGTTTCGCGCCCTCGGCACGGGGTGCGTAGGGTTTGCGGTCGCCATCCTCGCGCTTGGCATAAGGCTTGGCCCCGTCGCGTGGCGCGTAGGGCTTGGCCGCATAAGGCTTGGCACCTTCGGCACGCGGGGCATAGGGCTTGCGGTCGCTGTCTTCGCGCTTGGCATAGGGCTTTGCCCCGTCGCGCGGCGCGTAGGGTTTGGCAGCATCGCGTGGCGCGTAGGGTTTGCGCTCGGCATCGTCACGTTTGACGTATGGTTTGCGTTCGGCGCGGGGGGCTGGTGCCTCGGCAGGCGGGGCGTCAGCCCCCAGCGGATTATAGGCGGGCGCATCATCTTCGACCACACGCGCCGGTTTCGGGGTGTAGGCCGGTTTGTCGGCACGCTCGGTGCGTTCCGCACGTTCCGGACGTTCGGCGCGGTCTACGCGCGGGGCGCGGGCGGCAGGGGCCTTGCGGGGGGCGCGCTCGGGGCGATCCAGCTCCGGCTCGCCAGCGATACGGTCCATCACGACGCCGCTTTCCAGTTCCAGCTGCGCGCCGAATTTGGCCGCCAGATTTTCAGCGATCTGCACAAAGGTGCGGTCTTCCTGCACGCGAATGGCACCGATGCCGTCCTTGGTGATCCCACCGGCATCACAGATTTTCGGCAACAGCCAGCGTGCCTCGGCACGACCGGACCGACCCACCGACAGCATATACCAGACCGATGCACCAAACTCTGAACGCTCGCGCGGCGGCGAGGCATCGCGGGGCGGGCCTGCCTGATCCGACAGCACTTCGGGGGCCGACCGGCCCGAGCGCCACGACTGCACATAGGCCGCAGCAATCTGTTCAGGGCCAAAACGCTCGATCAGCTTCATGGCCATGTCCATCTCGTCGGACAGGTCCTGCGAGAAAACCGGGTTTTCAAAAATCCGGGCGTCGTCTTTGGCCTGCACGTCATCGGCCGAAGGCGCCACACCCCATTCGGCCACAACCTTGGCCCCTTGCAGCAAGCGCTGTGCCTTCTTGAATTCAGACGGCGTCACGATCAGCGCCGAAACCCCTTTTGATCCGGCGCGGCCCGTGCGGCCAGACCGGTGCAGCAAGGTTTCGGAATTCGACGGCAAATCAGCGTGGATCACCAGCTCCAACCCCGGCAAGTCAATGCCACGGGCGGCCACGTCGGTGGCGATGCAGACATTCGCACGTCCGTTGCGCAATGCCGTCAAAGCGTTGGTGCGTTCCTGCTGGCTAAGCTCGCCCGACAGCGCGCCAACCTTGAAACCCCGGTTGCCCCTACGCGCCATCAGGTGGTTGACGTTGACGCGGGTTTTGCAGAACACGATGGCGGTCTTCGCCTCATAGTACCGCAGGGCGTTGAAGATCGCATGTTCGCGGTCACGCACGGCCACCGACAGGGCCCGGTATTCGATGTCGACGTGCTGCTTGGCCTCACCTTGTGCGGCAATCCGCAGCGCGTCGCGCTGAAAATCTTCGGCAAGCTTGGCGATTTCCTTGGGCACGGTGGCCGAGAACATCAGGGTACGGCGATCTTCGGGGGCAGCGGCAAGGATGTATTCCAGATCTTCGCGGAAGCCCAGATCCAGCATCTCATCGGCCTCGTCCAGCACGGCGGCGCGCAGGCCCGACAGATCAAGCGAGCGGCGGTCGATGTGGTCACGCAGGCGGCCCGGGGTGCCGACAACGATATGTGCGCCGCGATCCAGAGCGCGTTTTTCGGTGCGGTAATCCATACCACCGACGCAGGTGGCAATCTGCGCCCCAGCAGAGGCGTACAGCCATTCCAGTTCGCGCGCCACTTGCAGGGCCAATTCGCGCGTGGGCGCGATGACCAGTGCCATCGGCGTGTCCGCGTACAAAAGCTTGTCCGCACCCCGCAGCAATTCGGCGGCAATCGCCATGCCGAAGGCCACGGTTTTGCCAGAGCCAGTCTGCGCCGAAACCAAAAGGTCGCGTCCGCTGGCCTCGGGCTTGATCACTGCCAACTGCACAGCAGTCAGATTTTCATAGCCCTTGGCAGTCAATGCCGCAGCCAAAGGCGCGGCGATACCCAGTTCGATCATGTTTTTTCCTGATGGGGGGCACGCTTTGGTGCGCCCGTGAAGTACCATTACAACGGCACCTCATTCCCCATTGCAGACCGGCCTCCCCGCCGTCTGCCCCGGAATCGTCGGGCCGATTTATGGGCAGTACAGGGAAAATGCCGTGTTGTATAGGTCCAGATCATCCGACTTGTTGCGGCGCAGCCTGTCCAGATGCGCAGCCTAGGGACGCAAGCCGTGCAGGATCATCGCAGTGGCTTCTGCAACGATGTGATCCAGGTCCATCGGGGCCGAGGCGGGCAAACCCTGCATGTAGCGCACTTCGCTGTCCATCACCGCATATACTTCGGTCATCGCCCAGATGTGGAACTGCAGCAGCATCGGATCAACCCTGCGGATCAGGCCTTCTTCCATCCACGCTTCAAACCGGACCACGGCGCGACGGGTGTTTTCGCGCGAACCTGCCCACAGGCTGTGCAGCATCGGCGCGCCACGCATGACTTCGCCTGCGAACATCTTCACCTTGGCCGGATGTTCCAGTGAAAAGCGGATTTTGCGGGCGATGTAATCCGACAGAAACGCCGCAGGCCCACGATCCAGCGGCACGCCATCAAACAACTCGCTCCAGATGCCCACGATATGGCTAAGGGATTCGGCGTAAAGCTCTTCCTTGCTGTCGATGTAATAATGCAGCTTGGTTTTCGAAATTCCGGCACGGTCGGCAATGCCTTGGGTGGATGCCCCGCGCAAACCATGTTCGGCAAATTCGGCAATGGCGGCATCGCGGATCACTTCGCGCAATTCGCCGCGCTTGGCGGCCAGATCAAGGCGCGGGCTCATTTCGGCACCGGCAGGTAGGCGGTGGCTTCGACTTCGATCACCACATCGTCCGAGGGCATCAGGCCCGACACTTCGACCACGGTGGAAACGGGCGGCGTATCGGGGAAGAACATGCGGCGGACAGTGTTGTAGCGCGGAAAATCCGACAGGTTGCGGAAATACTGCACCAGTTTGAACACATCGGCCATCGACCCGCCCGCATCTTCCATCGTGGCGCGGATGCGGTCCAGCACATACCAGCTTTGCGCCAGGATCGGTCCGTCCTTGGCATCCACCGAAAACTCACCGGTCTGGCCGATCGCAGGGCCCACGCCTTGAGGCAGATCGGCAAAGCCCCGGATCACCTTGCCCGCCAGCGGATCCACCGCGATCACCCCGGACAGGAAAATGTAATCCCCCCGGCGGTGCCAGGCAGCATAACGGGCCAAGGGTTTTGCGGTCATGTCTACACCGGGATGCGTTTCAGGGTGGCTTCCACACGGGCCATGAAGCCCGCGCGGTCTTTTGCGGTAACGTGGTTCATATTGTAAAGCTGGCGCCACGTCACGCGGCAGCGACGGTTGAACATCGGTCGCAAGCCGCGCGTCCACAGGCTGCGCCCCGGGTCCCCGATCAGCCGCAACCACCACCAGGGACTGCCAGACGTGGTGATACCCACGAACATCTTGATATTCTGCAGCTTTGCCTTGGGCCGCCGTTCCTTGGCATCGGCCACCTCAAAGGAAACGCCGGGCAGCCAGACCCGCTCTAGCCAGCCCTTCAACATCGTCGGCGGGCCATAATACCAGGTCGGGTATATGATCACCAAGCCCTCGGCCCATTTCAGATCTTCGACGTGCTGCGGGTGCTGGTCGATGATGGCCTGCGGATTGGACAGATAGCCCTCCCATTCCTGCGTGGACATCACGGGGTTGAAATTTTCGCGGTAAAGGTCATGCGTGCGCAAATCGTGGCCCGCCGCACGCAGGGTGCGGCAGACCAGGTCGTACAGGGCAGCGCCAAAGCTTTGGCTGGAGGGATGACTGAAGACAACCAAAAGGCGCATGCCCTTCTCCTGTTACTTGATAAGGTCCATGCCGACTTTTTTGTTCACGAACTTGTCAGTGGCGACCTTGGCAACATCCACCGAACCGGCTTCAAGGATCTTGGACGCAACAGCCATGTCGTAAAACGCCTGCACCCGTGCCAGATCAATCGCACCAATGCCCATTTCGGCCTGTGCGCCCGACCCCATGATGCCCATGGATTTCAACAGGCTGACTTCAGTGGCAAGGCCTGCGTCGGTCAACTCGGGGTTGGCGGCCTTCAGCGCGGCGTTGCCAAGGCTGGGATCCTGATACAGATAGTTGTACCAGCCGATGGTTGAGGCGTCGATGAACCGCTGCACCAGATCGGGGTTCTGTTCCACGGTTTCGGTGCGGGCCTCTATGGTGGTGGAATAGGTGTTCCAGCCATAATCGGCCAGCAGATAGGTATCCACCGGAAAGCCCGCCGCTTCGGCCGAAGCGGGTTCAGCGGTGGCATAGCCTTGCTGCACCATCTTGGGATCATTGAGGAATTCAGCCAGGTTATAGCCATAGGGGCGCAGTTGTTCGTCCTTGAAGCCTTGGGTCGCGGGCGTCCATTGCCAAAAGCTGAACTGTGCATCCTTGCCGATCAACACTTGGGGCGCGTTGGCCAGATCGGCCCAATCCTTGTAGGCACCCTTGTGGGCAATCAGAACCTGCGGGTCCTTTTCGTAATAGGCCGCCACAACGACCGTCGGGATACCATTGCGCACGTTATCAAACGATTGCAGCAGGTTGCCTGCCATCAGAAAATCAAGCTTGCCCGCCGCCAGCATCGGGCGGTTGTTCATTTGCGGGCCGCCTTGCTGAATTTCCACCTCAAGCCCGTATTTGGCATAGGTGCCATCGGCCAGCGCCTGATAAAAGCCGCCATGCCCGCCCTGGGCCAGCCAGTTGGTGCCGAACACCACCTTGTCCTGCGCCATGGCCGCAGAGGCCACGACGGTTGCCGCAATGGCGGCGATAAGCGTTGTCTTCATACCTTGCTCTCCTGTTGTCATTTGCGCGTTTCCGGGTCGTCAGACTTTGGCCATCCCGGGTGTCCAGCCCCGGGTCTTGCCCGGATTCATAAGGCCATGCGGATCAGCCAGACGTTTGAAATCAATCTGAGAGGTGTCGATTTCCTTCATGCCGCCGTCTTCAATCGTGATCACATGCGGATCGAAGATCGTGCAGCCGTCCAGGTGTTCCATTTCGTGAATGATCTGGTAGGTGCGTTCACGGCTGTGCCAGCGCAGCAAGGGCAGAGCGAAAATCTGCACCTCGCCGTCCATGCGCGCCATTTCGTGGTGAAAGTACACCTCGTCGCCATAGCGGGCCTGCTGGCGCATCGCCAAAGCGGGATCAAACGGGCGCGGATAGGCGACTTGCAGATAGGTCCAGACGCCGGGCTGATGCTTGAGCGCCTGCAGCGTGGTGTGGTTCCAGCCACATTCCCAGGCGGGCGGCAGGTTTTCAGCCTCCAGCGCGTGCAGGGTTTTGGCCAGGCTGATGCTGCCACCATGCTGGGCCACAAGCGCCGCAAAATCGGCCATGGCACCAGGGGCGACCATGGAAATCACGGCGTCGCGGTCAGAGGGGAAACTCGTGGTCAGGCGGCGGTAGAACTGGGCAAAGCGACGTTCGACCGTGGTCATCAGATAGGCGTCAAGCCCCTGATCCTGGGCGGCAATCGCAAAGGCAAGCGCGCGGTCATAACCGTCAAACAGCGCAATCGTGTGCATCCATTCAGTGGCAGGCATCAACGCGTAATCCATCGCGGTGATGATGCCGTTGGTGCCATAGGCATGCTGGACCTGCAGGATTTCCTTGCCATGCAATTCGATCACCCGCGGGGTTTCCTCTACCGTCACCAGTCGGATGTAGGTGATGTTTTCACCATCGCGCAGCACACCGTTGCGCAAGGACCCGATGCCGCCAGACCCGCCCGCAACAAACCCCGCCATGGTGGCAATGCGCTTGGTGGACGGGAACATCGACAGCATCTGTCCGGTCGCTGCGACCGCCGTTTCCACCCGTTCCACCCGTGCGCCCGCCTCGACCACCGCCCGACCGGGGGCGATCGAGATCACGCGGTCCAGCTTGGTCGTCTCAAGGATGACCCCGCCTTCCATCGGCACGCATTGGCCATAGTTGCCGGTGCCGCCACCGCGAATGGTCAGCGGAATGCGGTGGCGGGCGATGGCCGCGGCGATGATCATCACCTCGGCTTCGCTGCGCGGCATCACGATCAGTTGCGCCACGCAGTCTTCAAGTTGCGTCTTCAGGATCGGGGAGTACCAGAAGTAGTCCTTCGACTTTGCCGCCAACAACCTGGCGTCATCATAGCACGGGATGTCGCCAATGTCGGCGCGGAAGGCGGCCAGTTTTTCGGGCGTGGTCATGGGGTGGCCTTTGCATGTGCGCGGTGAATGTGGCGCGGGGTGCGGGCCGAGGACAGCGCCTCGGTCCAGTCCGCGCCGTCGATGGTGATGAAATCGGCCGGTGCGCCAACCGCGATGCGTGGGGCGGGCAGACCCATGGCGACGGCAGGGGCCGTTATGATCGCGTCCAACCAGTCGGCCGGGGGCAGATGCGCGGCAAGGCAGGCAAGCCGCAGCATTTCCACGGGATCATAAGACCCGAACGGATAGAAGGGATCACGGACATTGTCGCAGCCCAGCAGCACCTGGACCCCCGCCGCACGCAATTCCTGCATGGGGGCCAGACCGCGCAGGCGCGGGGTGCGGCCCGGCTGCATGTCTTGCAGATAAAGGTTGGTGGTGGGGTTCACCGTCAGCGCCACACCCGCGCGCCCTGCCGCGTCCAGCGCCCGGGCAACCTGATCCGCAGGCCGGATCGAAAGCGAGCAGGCATGGCCACACAGCACCCGCCCCCCCATGCCATAAAGCGCAGTCAGGGCGACAATGTGATCAAACGCGTTGGCCTCGGGCTCCAACCCTTCATCAACATGGAAATCCAGATACAGATCATGCGCCTGCGCCAGCAGAAAGACCCGCTCAAGCCCTTCGGGGATCGCGTTGTGGCGATAGACGAAACAGCCCAGAACCCCAGCATCCGCCGCCACCCGCGCCGCAATGGGCGGACCAAGATCGGGATCACCGATCACGTCCAGCCCCGACAACGATGCCCGCTGCAAAGAGATGCGGCCGCGCCAATCCTGCGCCACCTCATCCATCACCGCCCATGACAGCGGCGCAGCAGCTGCGTTCCAATCGACATGGCTGCGGATGGCTGTCACCCCATTGGCAAAGGCATCCTCCATCCCCCGCGTCATCCGCGCGCGCAGATCACTTTCGGTCCAGTTGGGAAAATCGCGCTCCATGGCCTCGATTGCGCCAAACAGCCCCGGCTTGGTGGCCCGGCAGCGATGGATGGTGTGGGTCTTGTCCAGATGCACATGCGGTTCAGTGGCCAGAGGCAGGATCACCGCGCGGGCGGGGCCGGGCACCGGTGTGATGCTGGCGATCCTGCCGTCTGCCACGGTGATCGCAACCGTCGCGCCATCCAGATGCAGGGCGGAAAGATCAATGCTCACGCCGTAGCTCGCTTTCGTGCCAGTGGCCAAGGACGCGGCGCGACAACCAGGTCGTCATCAGAAAAATCACGATGCCCAGAACAGACACCAGCACCATGGCCGCAAACATCCGCGGGATTTCGCTGCGAA
Organism: uncultured Cypionkella sp.; assembly: GCA_964497815.1. Lineage (GTDB taxonomy): Bacteria > Pseudomonadota > Alphaproteobacteria > Rhodobacterales > Rhodobacteraceae > Cypionkella. The sequence goes on along the minus strand of CAZCFC010000021.1, from coordinate 901 downwards.
AGCTTGACTCGATGATGCGGCTGGCAAGCCCGGTGTTCTGCCCCGCCGCCCCAGCCACGAACTCGGCCACCACCGCCCCGATCAGTGACAGGCCCCCGGCCACTTTCAGCGACGACATGAAGTAAGGCAGCGCCGACGGGGCCAGCAGATAGCGCAGCCGCTGCCAAGGGGTGGCACGGTAAAGCGTGAACAAATCCCGCAGGTTATGGTCAGCAGATCGCAGCCCCATCACGGTGCCGGACAGGATCGGAAAAAACGCCACGATCCAGGCACAGATCAGCAGCGCCGCAAAGGTGCTGTCAACATAGATCAGGATCAGGGGGGCAATCGCCACCACGGGCGTCACCTGCAAGATGACGGCAAAGGGAAACAGGCTCATTTCCACGACGCGGCTAAGGGCAAAGATCGCCCCCAGAAGCACGCCACCGATGACGGCCAGCCCCAGCGAAAGGAAGGTCAGCTTCACCGTGAACCATGCCGAAACCATCAAGGACGGCCCGTCCTTGATCAGGGTCTGCCCGATCAGGCTGGGGGCCGGGATCAGGTATTTCGGAATCTGCCAGTACCAGACCGCCCATTCCCAATATGCAATCGCCGCCCCCAGAGTGATCACGGGCATCAGCCACGACAGCAAACGGTCGCGACGTTCCCGCTGCATCTGCTCCAGGTTGACCGGCGCGGGTTCGATGATTTCAGTGGTCGATGTGATCGACATCCAGCGTCCCTTTCAGGCTATCGGAAACCCGCCGCGCTTCGACGGTAAAGGCGGGGGAAATGCGCCAGTCTTCCGTGCGCGGCCAAGGTGTGGTCAGCGCCAGTTCCGCCGCCACCCGACCGGGACGCGCGGCCATGACCACGACGCGGGTCGACAGATAGACGCTCTCGAATACCGAATGGGTCA
>CAZCFC010000020.1:0-19663 GCA_964497815.1 uncultured Cypionkella sp. | reverse complement strand
AGCGATGCAGGCGCGACAGGATCAGCGGGAACAGGTTCGGCTCCACGATGATCGAGGTGGCATGGGTGTTGATGCCAAAGATCAGCGGCCGGGCGACAAGGTAAAACCCGACGAAGATCACGAACAGCCAGAAATGATCGGTCAGGACGGTGGCCGGGTTCGCGGTATTGGCGGCGTCGATCACGTCGCCCAGAATGGTGGCAGAAATCGCCTCTAGCGACCCGGCACAAGCCGACCAGAACGCGGCCCACAGGATGCCGGGCCATGCCCCCTCCAGCGCCCAACGGAAAAACTTCCACGTGGTCGCGGGCGGGTTGGTCTGGGCGGGGCGGAAAGGGGCGATGGTGGGACCGAATGTCATGCGTCTGCCTCCAGCCCGATGAACCCGCCGGATTGGCGTGCCCAAAAACGGGCATAGAGTCCGTTTGATTTCAGCAATTCTGCGTGCGTGCCCTGTTCTGCGATACGGCCATCCTCCAGCACCACGATGCGATCCATCGCGGCGATGGTCGACAAACGGTGCGCGATGGCGATGACGGTTTTGCCCTGCATGACACCGAACAGCGCCTCTTGGATCGCCGCCTCTGCCTCGGAATCCAGCGCACTTGTCGCCTCATCCAGAATCAGGATCGGCGCGTCTTTCAGGATGACGCGGGCCAAGGCCACGCGCTGCCGCTGCCCGCCCGACAGTTTCACGCCACGCTCACCGACCTGCGCGTCATAGCCTTGCCGCCCCTCGGGATCTTGCAGCGTCTGGATAAACTCATGCGCGTCGGCCTGTCTGGCTGCGGCAATCATCTGCGCTTCGGTGGCATCGGGGCGACCATAGAGGATGTTTTCGCGGACCGAGCGGTGCAGAAGGCTGCTGTCCTGCTGCACCATGCCGATACGGCGGCGGACAGAATCCTGCGTGACCATGGCAATATCCTGACCGTCGATCAGAATGCGCCCGGCCTCGGCATCGTAAAACCGCAGCATCAGCTTTACCAACGTGGATTTGCCCGCACCTGAACGGCCCACAACACCAATCTTTTCGCCCGGCGCCACGGTCAGGCTGATGGACTGCAACCCACCCGAGCCGCGACCATAGTGGTGCGAGACGCCGTCGATCTGAATGCGCCCCGTCTGGAACTGCAACTGGGGCGCGCCGGGTTGATCGACCAAAGCGATGGGCTGGGTGATGGTCTGCATGCCTTCCTGAACCGTACCAAGGTTCTGCACAAGATTGGTGGTGGCCCACATGATCCAATAGGTCATGTTGTTCAGCCGCAGCACCAAAGTGACCGCCGCCGCAACGGTGCCAACAGAAGCAAGGCTATGATACCAAAGCCACATTGCCCAAGCCGTCACTGCCACGATCAACAGACCGTTCAGGCAGGTCAGCGCCACGTCCATCTTGGTGACGACGCGCATTTCGGTGAAAAATGTCTGCCGCGCGCGTTCAATGGCTTGCTTGCCATAGGCTTCTTCAAGGTCGTGATGGGCGAAAAGCTTGACCGAATGGATGTTGGAATAGGCATCGACAACACGGCCCGTCACGGCAGACCGGGCTTCGGAACTGGCCGTCGCGGCAGGGCCAGCGCGGCGGATGGTCCAGCGCATCAGCGCGATATAGCCCAAGAACCACGCGACAAGTGGCAGCAGCAGGCGCGGATCGGCGCCGGCCAACATGATGGCGGCACCGATCAGGGTGGTCGAAGCGAAGGCAACGGCGTCAAAGGTCTGAAACACCGCCTCGCCAGCCGCTGGAGGGGCCTGCATGATGCGGTTGGCGATGCGGCCCGCGAAATCGGATTCGAACCAGCCAACGGGTTGGCGCAGCACATGCCGGTGCGCCCGCCAGCGCATCATTGTACCGAAATTCGGCAGGATGGTGTTGTGCAACAGGGCCACGCCAGTGCCACCGACCAAGGGGCGCAGGATCAGAACCGCAAGCGCCACAAGAATGATCTCGGTGCCATGGCTGGCCCAGACCTGCGTCGGCTCACCGTTGGCCAACAGATCAACCATGCGCCCCACATACCAGATCAGCCCGACGTCAAAGGCCGAATTGGCGGTCGCGACCACAGCCGTGACGGCGAAAACGCCTTTGAACGGGCGGATATAGTCACGCAGAAACGGCCACAGCTTGCGTGGCGGCGTGTCGGTTTGGGCATAGGGGGCGTAGGGGTCAACAAGACCCTCGAAGAACTTGAACATGATGATCTCGCGCGTTGCCCCCAGCATATAGCGCCGATTGGGGGGTTAGGCCAGAAGCTGTGCCTTGGTTAACACAAGGTCCGATGCCAACCAGCGCTGGGTCAGGGCATGCAATGCCTTGCCCAGCGCCGGGCCTTGCAGGTCTGGCATCAGATCGGCGGCCGAAACGGGCAGCGTGGCCTGCGCCCCACGGACGATGTCGGCTTGCCAGTTTGACGGCAGCGGAGTGTCAAGCAAAGCGGCGCGGCAAAGGATGGTGTCGGCCGCAGCGGCTTGACCAAGCGCCCAGCCCAGCGCGGCGGGGGTTTTCGCAGTGCCGATTTCGGCTCTGATCTGCTGAACAGTGACGTTTTCAGCGCGCGAAAGACGCAGGTTTCCGGCAGGGTCCTGACCGCCGATAACAGCCAGCCTGCGCTGCCAGCGGGGGGCTACATCGGCCTCCAGATACACCAAAGGGGCCAGGGCCTTGGCGTCGGCCCCCGGCAAAATAGCGGACAATGCCCCACAGTGCGCCATCGCGGCAACGGCAGGTGCCGGATCACGGGCAGACAGAAGCTTGCGCATTTCGGCACCGATGCGTTCGCGCGACAGGCTGGCGATACCGTCGATATGCGCGGCGCAGGCCGCCAGACCTTCGGCATCAATACCGCCATCTGGGTCGCCATAGACGGCGTGAAAGCGGAAAAACCGCAGAATTCGCAGGTAATCTTCGCGAATACGCGCCTCGGCATCCCCGACAAAGCGCAGGCGACGCGCCAGCAGATCGGCAAGGCCGCCCAAAGGGTCGATCACATGGCCCGTCCTGTCGGCATAAAGCGCGTTCATGGTGAAATCACGGCGGGCTGCATCCTGACCGACATCGTTGGTGTAGGCGACCGTTGCATGGCGTCCATCGGTTTCGACATCGTGGCGGAAGGTGGTAACTTCATGCGCCACACCCTGCGCCAGCACGGTGACGGTGCCGTGATCCAGTCCGGTTGGAATCACCCGAAAACCGGCGCTTTGCGCAATGTCAGTGACGATTTCGGGGCGGGCGTCGGTGGCAATATCAATATCGGCCACGGCAACACCCAGCAAGGCATTGCGCACGCAGCCGCCAACGAACAATGCCTGATGCCCGGCCTGCGTCAGCGCCTTGCACAGGGCCTGCGTGCCGGGATGGCTGATCCAGTCCCCCGCAATCTTCATCCCTGCACCCTTTCAGCAAGACTGCGCAGGATCCGCGCGGTGGCACCCCAGATGTAGTAGGGGCCGTAAGGGACGGTGTAAAAGCGGCGCGGTTGATTTTGCCAGATGCGGCCTTCGATTGTATATCGGGCGGGGTTCAGGACATGTGACAGCGGCACCGTGAAAACTTCTTCCACCTCTCCCGCCTCGGGTATCGGGGTGAAATCGTCTCTGACAAGGCCCAAAACGGGCTGCATGCTGAAGCCTGTTACGGTTTCATGGGCGGGCAAACTGCCCAGTATCTGCACCATCGCCGGCGGAAGACCGATCTCTTCGCGGGCCTCGCGCAGGGCGGCGGCGGTGGCGTCGATGTCGGTCGCATCGACTTTGCCGCCGGGAAACGCGATCTGGCCGGGGTGGTGTTTGAGATGAGAGGCGCGCTTTGTCAGGATCAGACGCGGCCCGGCCGGGCGCTGCCATAGGGCGATCAAAACGGCTGCGGGGCGCAACACGCGCCCCGCAGCCAAGGCAACAGGATTGAGATCAAAGTCCGACGATTCGCCCATCGGACGTTGAAGCGAGTCAATCAGCCGTTCGATGTCATCCGGCATCACCGGGCGCCTCTATGGCCTCAAACCCCAGCGTCCTGGGATCAAATTCATAATGTGCGCCGCAGAACTGGCAGTCCGCCGTCACGGTGCCCGCAGCGGTGGTCATCGTCTTGATGTCTTTCTGCGAATAGATCGACATCGCCTGCCGCACCTTTTCGGGGCCGCAGGAACAGCCGAAATGCACCGCCTGCGCATCAAACACGCGCGGCTCTTCCTCATGGAACAGGCGCACCAGCAATTCGGTGGGGGTGACGGTGGGGCCAATCATTTCAATCTCTTCCACCGTGTCCAGCAGAGCGTTGGCGCGCGTCCAATCCTCGGCCTCTGCGCCGCCCAAAATATCGGTGTGCGACAGCAAACCACCTTCACCCGATCCAGCCTCGGCCGCGACGGAACCGCCAATAGCGGGCATATGTTGCAGCATAACGCCGCCCGCACGCCAATGGGCAACGCCGCCAGGCATCTGGCTTTTGCCAAACGTCAGCGAAAACCGCGTCGGCAACTGTTCGGACTGTGCAAAATACGTCTCTGCACAGGCGGAAAGAGAACCACCCGCGATGGGGGTAAAGCCCTGATACGGCGTCATATCGGCACCCTGATCAATCATCACCGCGAAATAACCTTCGCCGATCTGGCTGAACGGAACCGCGTCCAGATCCAGCCGACCCGCGTCATAGCTGGCGTAGGCGCGGATGCGGGCGGGTTCACCATCCGCACTGGGGCCATAATAATCAGTGGCGATCAGACGGGCCGGCCCCTTGCCGCGAATTTGCAGCGACAATTTCCAGCGCAGTTTGACGGACTGCCCGATCAGCGCCGTCAGCACAGCGGCCTCGGCCACCAAAGCCTCGATCACCGGGGGGTAGTTGTGTTGTTTGAGCACCTGATCCAGCGCGCCATCAAGACGCGCAACGCGCCCCCGGATGGAAGAGCGGTCAAGCTGAAAGGGCAGGACGGTATCGTCCCAAGCGATGTGCGAACCAATGGACATGGGGTTTCCTAAACGTGCCAAGCTTGGCATACCGCGCCTATATAGGCAGAGCAACCGCATGACCAAGGGGCAGCCATGATCAAACGCTATGGAGACAGCCCGAAAGCGGGACAAATCTACCGTCGCAGACCGGGGGTCTATGCGGTTTTGCTGCTGGACGGCGCGTTGCTGACCACCCATCAGGCCAAACCGACGCCGGAATACCAACTGCCGGGCGGCGGGATTGACAAGGGCGAACAACCAATCGCGGCCCTGCACCGCGAGGTGATGGAAGAAACCGGGTATCACATCGCCGAAGCCAGGCGACTGGGTGCGTTTCGCCGGTTCACCTATATGCCGGAATATGACCTGTGGGCGGAAAAAATGTGCACAATCTATGTGGCGCGCCCGGTGTTGCGCGTTGGCCCGCCAACCGAACCGGGACATACCGCCGTCTGGATAGACCCGATTGCGGCATTGAAACTGCTGGGAAATCCCGGAGATCGGGCCATGCTGGCATTGGCCTTGCGCTAGGGTGGACCGCGATAGTCGAAGAGAATGCCCGAAACATCATCGGGAAAATCCGCGCCCCCCGCATGCGAGTTAAGATCCCAGACAAGGGCTTCGAGCAAATCCGCGCTGGGCAGAACGGCGTTTTGCAGCAACAAAGCCCGCAGCCCTTCGGTTCCCAACTCTTCGCCGTCGGGGCTGGGGCATTCGGTGACACCATCGGACATCAGAAACAGTCGATCACCGGGGGAAAGCTGTGCCGACGTCTGGTTATATGACGCGCCGTCAATCAGGCCGATGGGCAGGCCACCCTTACCCAGTTCTTCGACGATACCGTTCTTGCGCAGGATCATTGGATGCGGGTGGCCCGCCTGCACCAGACTGAGCCAGCCAGTTTCAAGATCAACCTCGGCGTAGGCCAAGGTAAAGTATTGATCTACTTGCAAATCCTCAAGCATCATCCGATTCAGCCGCGCCGCGACCTCGGCCGGGGGCCAGGCATCGCGCGCGCCATCTGGGGCGGTTTTCAGCGCGATGTTCTGATCGGGCGCAGCGCCGGACAGCAGCCCTGCCAAACGCGCGGTCATCATGGCAGAGGCAACGCCATGGCCGGACACATCAACAGAATAAACGACGATTCGCTGCGGAGAAATCACAAAACTGCCAACAAGATCCCCCCCGACATGGCCAGAAGGCCGCAGAAGCAAAGACGCCGTGCCGGCACCGAAATCGCGGAACCGGTCGCGAACAAGGGTTTGTTGCAACTTGCGCGCCTCGATCAGGTCGCGGTCAAGCGAATCATACAGTTTCTGCAATTCGCCCAGTGTCGAGCCGATCAGACGGTTCTTTTCAACCAACTCATCCTGCATGCCCAAAATGCGCTCGCCCGCACGCAGACGGGCGCGCAATTCATCGGCACTGACGGGTTTGGTCAGGAAATCATCGGCACCGTTTTCCAACCCATCCGCAATTTCGGTCTTTTCGGACTTTGAGGTCAGCAGGATGAAATAGCCATAGCCTTCGCGCGGCAAGTCACGGAAAGCCTTGCAGAATTCAAGCCCCGACATGCCGGGCATCATCCAATCCGACAGCACGATATCGAAATCCTGCGCCAGACACAGCGCCAGCGCCTCATCCCCAGAGGCGGCTTCGGTGATGTCATAGCCCCAGCGCGTCAACTGCATCTGCAGGATTTTGCGCTGCGCCCGACTGTCATCCACAATCAGCACCGGCCGCAGCACGAGGGCGCTTTGCACCTGCGGCCCCTCTGCCCGCCTGATCAATTCCGGTTTCAAATGCCACCCCCTTTGTTTGCCCTCTTGGGTGTGCGGCCAAGGCATTAAGGAGACGTCAATGTGAAAATTTTGTCTTTCTGGACAAGGCAGACACACGCTTTGTTAATCAGCAGGACGCAGATTGGTCGCAGGTTTGCCAAAGGGGGCCACCAGATGATTGACTGGGCACGGGTAAAGGAATTGCGCGATGAAATCGGGGCCGATGATTTTGATGAGGTCGTCGCGCTGTTTCTGGAAGAGGCGGATGAGGTGATCGCGCGGATTTCACCGGAATTGGGCGCAAAGGCACTTGAGGCGGATCTGCATTTCCTGAAAGGCGCTGCGCTGAACCTTGGTTTTGCAGCCTTTGCCGCCCTGTGTCAGCAGGGGGAACGGTGGGCCGCAGAAGGTAATCCGGATATAAGGATTGATCCGGTCCGCGGAAGTTACCACGACTCAAAAATCGCACTTGGCCTTGGCCTTGCGCAATCTCTGGCAGCCTAAATCAGAAATTCGGACAGGATTTCATCATTGGTAATGTCACGATAGGTAAAGGCGGCGGTGTCAAGTTGATCAAACAGGTTTTTGAAATTCTCGGCCCTGGTTGTTTCGATGCCAATCAGCACCGAGCCAAAATTGCGGGCCGATTTCTTCAGATATTCAAAACGCGCAATGTCGTCATCTGGCCCAAGCATGCCAAGAAACTCTTTCAACGCGCCAGGGCGCTGCGGCATCCGCAGGATGAAATACTTCTTCACGCCGGAATAGCGCTGCGCGCGCTCTTTTACCTCTGGCAGGCGTTCAAAATCAAAATTGCCCCCCGAAGTGACGCAGACCACAGTCTTGCCGGTGATCTGGTTGGCCAGTTCGGCCAGCACATCCACCGAAAGCGCACCCGCGGGCTCCAGGACGATTCCCTCAACGTTCAGCATTTCCAACATGGTGACGCAGATGCGATCCTCCGGGGCCAACAGCACTTCAGAGGGTTTGACCCAAGACAGGGCCGCAAAGGTTTTATCCCCCAGACGGGCCACGGCGGCACCATCGACAAAACTGTTCACGGTGCGCAGCTTGACAGGTTCGGCGGCGGCCAATGCGGCGGTCAGGCTGGCACCTCCGACGGGTTCCACAAAGCGGAACTCGGTTTGCGGGGCCTCGATCCGCAGAAACTTCGTGACGCCAGCGGACAAACCACCTCCGCCCACTGGCAAGATCACCAGATCGGGGGCGCGACCCAACTGCTCAAGCATTTCCACCGCGACCGAGGCCTGGCCTTCGATCACATCATCATCATCAAAGGGCGAAAGGAAATGTGCGCCTTTTTCGGCACAAAAGGCTTGGCTGGCGGCCAGAGTCTGATCAAAGTAGTCGCCGGTCAGAATGATCTTTATCGCATCGCCCCCAAATACCCGGGTTTTGTCGATCTTTTGCTGTGGCGTGGTGACGGGCATGAAAATCGTCCCATTCACCCCAAAATGCTTGCAGGCAAAAGCAACACCCTGCGCATGATTGCCCGCCGAAGCGCAGACGAATTCCCGCTGATCCGGCTTGGTCGCCCGAACTTTGCGCATGGCCGTGAAAGCCCCGCGCAGTTTGTAGCTTCGGACCGGGGACAGGTCTTCGCGCTTTAGCCAGATATCGGCTTCAAAGCGGCGCGACAGGTAATCGTTGCGCTGCAGCGGGGTGCGCGGAAACAGTTCGCGCAACGCGCGGGTGGATTGGCGGGCGGCTTGGGCAAAATCTGACATGAACACACCCTAACGCGACAGCGGGATAAGGCCAATCGGTCTTGTTCGCGCAGCCAAAACCCAATAGACCGCGTTCAGTTTTCGCACAGGAGGCAACCATGTCCGCACCCAAGAAAGTCGTCCTCGCCTATTCCGGCGGGCTGGATACCTCGATCATCCTGAAATGGCTGCAGACCGAATATGGCTGCGAGGTGGTGACCTTCACCGCCGATCTCGGTCAGGGCGAAGAATTGGAACCAGCACGCGCCAAGGCGGTTCTGTTGGGAATCAAGCCTGAAAACATCCATATCGTCGATGTGCGCGAAGAGTTCGTGAAGGATTTCGTGTTCCCGATGTTCCGCGCCAACGCCCTGTATGAGGGCCTGTATCTGCTGGGTACCTCGATCGCGCGGCCGCTGATTTCCAAGCACCTGGTGCGAATTGCCGAAGAAACCGGCGCGGATGCTGTGGCACACGGCGCAACTGGCAAGGGCAACGATCAGGTGCGGTTCGAGTTGTCGGCCTATGCCTTGAACCCTGCCATCAAAGTGATTGCCCCCTGGCGGGAGTGGGATCTGACCAGCCGTACAAAGCTGATCGAATTTGCCGAGGCCAATCAGATTCCGATTGCGAAAGACAAGCGCGGCGAGGCGCCTTTCTCGGTCGATGCCAACCTGCTGCACACGTCGTCTGAGGGTAAAGCGCTGGAGAACCCGGCCGATGAGGCACCCGAATATGTGTATCAGCGCACCGTAGCGCCCGAAGATGCCCCGAACACGCCTGAAATGGTAGAGATTACCTTTGAAAAGGGCGATGCCGTTGCGATCAATGGCGAAGCGATGAGTCCGGCCACGATCTTGACCAAGCTGAACGAATTGGGCGGCGCGCATGGCGTTGGCCGTCTTGATCTGGTGGAGAACCGCTTTGTCGGGATGAAATCCCGCGGTGTTTACGAAACTCCCGGCGGCACGATCCTGCTTGAAGCACATCGCGGAATTGAGCAGATCACCATGGACGCGGGCGCAGGCCATCTGAAAGACAGCATCATGCCGCGCTATGCCGAGTTGATTTACAACGGCTTCTGGTATTCACCCGAACGGGAAATGCTGCAGGCGTTGATCGACAAATCGCAAGAGCATGTGTCCGGCACCGTGCGCGTCAAGCTGTACAAAGGCTCGGCACGGACGGTGGCGCGGTGGTCGGATCACAGCCTGTATTCAGAAAAGCACGTGACTTTTGAAGAAGATGCTGGCGCTTACGATCAGAAGGACGCGGCAGGCTTCATCCGTCTGAACGCGCTTCGGCTGAAGCTTATTGCAACCCGGAATGCGCGGGTTGCAAAGAAGGGGTGAATTGTTTCACGTGAAACCAGCACCGCCCGGGATTCTAGGCGGCGCTGGTTTTGCTCAGATCTTTCTGGCGGCCAGCCGTTCATAATAGGGAAGCGCCTGCGCGGCCAGATCGGCATAGGTGCCACCCAACGCTGGCAACGGTCCTTCGGCACCGTCAAATCCGGTGCTGCGATGAACGGCGGCATACCAATGCGGCGCCCAAACGCCATCAGCGGCATTGCCACCTGCGGGCCAGCGCAACATTTTGCGTGTGAACGTCAAACCGATTGCAGCGCAAAGCTTTTGCAGCATCGCCTCTGGTTCGGCGCGTATGTCGTCACTGTCTATCACGACCGGATCAGTCCCGGACCAGGCCGCAACCTCGTCGAACAGTTCAGACTGCTGCACGAACCCAATATCGGCCAAAGTCGCGCCTTCGCGCTTTTTCGCATAACTGGCAATAACCCGGGCGGGATGCCGGATCAGAAACACATTGGTGCAGGACCGCATCCAGCGGCGATCAAATTCCGGCACCATGTGCAGGGTCATATGCTTTTGATAAAAGACAGGATTTCCAAGCGGTACCGGGCCTTTGCACGTTGCCGCAACAACGTCGGGATCGGACTCGTGGGCCGCGATGATGTCGTCGCGCATCGGATGCGATACCCCGGTCGCATCCAGATAGGCCGCGTAAAACGGTTCATCCCAGACTGTGCAATCCCCCCGCGCAGCAAAGCTGTACATCATGGCCGTGGACAGATTGCGCGGACCAGACCACATCGCGATACGTTTGGCGGCGGCGGTCATGCGCCCACCATGGATTTGTAAAGACCCCGGATACGTTCCGTCATCGGCCCCAATTGCCCACTCCCAATCATGCGGCCGTCAATCGACCCTACCGGAGTCTGCGCCCCGAAAGTCCCCGTCAAGAACGCCTCGTCCGCAGAATAGGTATCCACCAGGCTGAAGTTACGCTCAAATATCGGGATGTCATTGGCGCGGCACAGGTCGATCACCTTCTGCCGCGTGATGCCATTCATGCAATAATCGCCTGTGCTGGTCCAAACCTGTCCTTTGCGCACAATGAAGAAATTGCAGGCGTTGGTGGTGTTTACAAAGCCATGCACATCCAGCATCAGCGCCTCATCCGCACCCGCTTTTTCTGCAGCAATGCAGGCCAGGATGCAGTTCAGCTTTGAGTGGCTGTTCAGCTTGGGGTCCTGTGTCATCGGCAGCCCGCGCAGATGCGGAACCGTAGCAAGCCGGATCGGGCGCGGCAGCTTTTGGCGGCTGTGCTCCATGATGATCACCATCGTCGGACCACGCTGTGACAGTTTCGGGTGCTGGAACGGCCGGGTCTTGACCCCCCGCGTCACCATCAGGCGCGCATGGGCGTCATTTGTCATGCCATTGGCTGTTTGCGTCTCTAGGAGAGCCGAAATCACCTGTTTCGGGGTCAACCCGATATCCAGATCAATCGCCTTTGCCGCCTCAAAAAGCCGCGCGATATGTTCGTCAAGGAAGGTCCAGCGGCCGTTGTACAGCCGAATTCCCTCCCAAACGCCATCGCCCAGCATGAATCCTGAATCGTAAACCGATACCATTGCCTGCGCTTTGGGCACGATCTGGCCGTTCACGTAAATAAGGATGGCTTCATTGCGGGCGTCATCTTCGGCCTGATGGGTGGAAACGTGGTCGGTCATGGGCGGCTCCTGTTTGCGGGCAGGCTATTGCGGTGCGCAGCAAAGGCCAAGGGGGCGTTCACCATGGCGTGACCTCACGTATGGGTGAGTTGCCACGACCGACCCCCCGCCACAGGCTGACACGAACACAGGAGAGCCCGATGATCCGTCTTGCCTTGGCCCTATCCCTTGCCTTCGCGGGTGCCGCCCATGCCGAAACACAAACGGCGGTGTTGGCTGGCGGCTGCTTCTGGTGTGTGGAAGCGAATTTTGAGGGCGTGCCGGGCGTAAAGGATGTGATTTCGGGTTACACCGGCGGTACATCGAAGAATCCGACCTATGACAGCCACGACGGCCATTACGAAGCTGTCCAGATCACCTTTGACGACGCCACGATCAGCTATGCCGAAATCCTTGCCAAGTTCCTCAGATCGACCGACGTCGTCGATGCGGGCGGACAGTTTTGTGATCGGGGCAAGGCTTATCGCTCGGCCATTTTCGTCTCTGATCCTGCGCAAAAACAGGTTGCGCAGGATGAAATAGCCCGCGCTGCCGCTGATCTTGGGCAATCGGTGGTCACTCCTGTTCTGAAGGCCAACCACTTTTGGCCCGCGGAAACCTATCATCAAGACTATTACAGAAGTGACGACATCGTACTGACAAGGCGCGGGCCAAAATCCAAGGCCAACGCCTATGCGTTCTACCGCGATGCCTGCGGCCGCGATGCCCGCATCAAGGCGTTATGGGGCAAGGCGGCCGAATTCACGCACTGAAAGTGCCAGCCGGGCGTTTACCCGACCTTGCAGGCCGCCATCACCGCCATGTTCAGAATATCATTCACCGTCGAGTTGGTGGAACAGATCTGAATCGGCTTTTTCACACCGGTTAAAATAGGCCCGATCACCGTTGCCCCGGCCATTTCCTGCAAGAGCTTTACGGAAATAGAGGCCGAATGCCGGGCAGGAACCACAAGAATATTGGCAGGTCCGGTCAAGCGGCAGAACGGATATTGCGCCATCACGTCAGGGTTAAGTGCCACATCGACCGTCATTTCGCCTTCGTATTCAAAATCAACCTTGCGGGCATCCAGCACTTTGGGGGCGGCGTGCATTTTTGTCGCGCGCTCTGACACAGGATAGCCAAAGGTGGAAAACGACACAAACGCCACGCGCGGCACCAGCCCAAGATTGCGCGCAACGCCGGCGGCTTTGGTGGCGATATTGGCAAGATCCGTTTCATCCGGCCACTCGTGCACCAAGGTATCGGCGATCAGGACGATCTTGCCCTTGTGCAGCAGCGCCGTCACCCCCACCGCGCCGTCCGAGGCCTTGGCATCAAACACATGGTTCAGAAGCGACAGCACATGCGCCGATTTTCGTGTAACCCCGGTGATCAAACCGTCTCCATGCCCGTGCTGCAGCATCAGGGCCGAAAACACATGGCGGTCCCGGGTGGCAAGGCGGTGAACATCGTTACGGTCAAAGCCTTCGCGCTGCAGGCGTTGATACAGAAAATCCTTGTATTGATCGAGATGACGCGAGTTGGCCGCGTTCACGATGTCCAGCTCGCGCACCGCATCACCAAGCCCTGCGGTTTCCAGCTTTTCCTTCACATCGGCTTCACGCCCCACGACCAAAGCCCGACCCAATCCAGCGCGCTGATAGGCGACGGCGGCGCGCAACACGCGCGGGTCATCACCCTCGGCAAAGATCATGCGGGCCTGCGCCTGTTTCGCCCGCGCATGGATGCCCTGCAGGATGCTGGCGGTCGGGTCCATCCGCGCCTTGAGGCTTTGCTCATAGCCCTTCAGATCGACAATGGGGCGGCGGGCCGCACCGGTATCCATCCCCGCCTTGGCCACCGCCGGCGGAATCACATAGATCAGGCGCGGATCGAAGGGCGTCGGGATGATGTAATCGCGGCCAAAGGACAGCTTGCGGCCATAGGCCATCGCCACTTCGTCCGGCACATCTTCACGCGCCAGTTTCGCCAGGGCGCGGGCGCAGGCGATCTTCATTTCGTCATTGATGGCGCGGGCGTGAATGTCCAAGGCGCCACGGAAAAGATAGGGGAAGCCCAGTACGTTATTGACTTGATTGGGATAATCGCTGCGCCCTGTGGCCACGATGGCATCGGCGCGCACCGCATGCGCCTCTTCCGGGGTGATTTCCGGATCAGGGTTGGCCATGGCAAAGATGACCGGATCGTCGGCCATGCTCAGCACCATCGCCTGCGTCACAGCCCCCTTCGCCGAGACGCCAAGGAACACATCCGCCCCCACCATCGCCTCTTCCAGGGTGCGCAAGGGCGTGTTGGCGGCGTGGGCCGATTTCCACTGGTTCATGCCCTCGGTGCGGCCCTGATAGATCACGCCCTTGGTGTCGCACATGATGCAATTGTCATGCGCGGCACCCATGGATTTCAGCAGCTCAAGGCAGGCGATGCCCGCCGCCCCTGCCCCGTTCAGCACGATGCGCACGTCCTGAATCTTCTTGCCCGAAATTTCGAGTGCGTTGATCAGACCGGCGGCGCAGATCACCGCCGTGCCGTGCTGATCGTCATGGAACACCGGAATGTCCATGATTTCCTTCAGCCGCTGTTCAATGATAAAGCACTCGGGTGCCTTGATGTCCTCAAGGTTGATGCCGCCAAAAGTTGGCCCCATAAGGGACACAGCCTTGATGATCTCGTCCGGGTCTTCGGTGTCCAGTTCGATATCAATCGCGTTCACATCGGCAAAGCGCTTGAACAGCACCGCCTTGCCTTCCATCACGGGTTTTGAGGCCAAAGCCCCCAGATTTCCCATGCCCAGAATGGCGGTTCCATTGGAAATCACGGCCACCATGTTGCCTTTGACGGTGTAATCATAGGCGGTCGCCGGGTTGTCGGCGATGGCCTGAACCGGCACCGCAACGCCGGGGGAATAGGCCAGCGACAAATCGCGCTGTGTCGCCATTGGCGTCGTTGCGACGATTTCATATTTTCCGGGGCGGGGATCCGAGTGATAGGCAAGCGCCTCTTCGGGGGTGATCTTGGTCTTCGTCATCAGGGGGCCATCCTTATGCAAGCCAAACCGTCATACCGTCCCCGCCACCCTGTCGGATAGTGTCTTTTCGTCGCCCCCCCGGTTTTGTAGGGTGGGCGGCGATCAGGGGGATGGATGTGACCGAAGACAGCGTAACGCCGATGATGGCGCAATATCTGGAGATCAAGGCGCAGAACCCCGGCGCGCTGTTGTTCTACCGGATGGGCGATTTTTACGAGATGTTCTTCGATGACGCGGTGGCCGCCGCCGAGGCGTTGGACATTGCGCTGACCAAGCGCGGCTTTCATCAAGGTGCGCCGATTTCCATGTGCGGCGTGCCGCATCACGCCGCCGAAGGCTACCTTCTGACGCTGATCCGCAAGGGCTTTCGCGTGGCGATTGCCGAACAGATGGAAGACCCGGCCGAGGCGAAAAAGCGCGGCTCCAAATCGGTGGTCCGCCGCGATGTGGTGCGCTTGGTTACGCCCGGCACCCTGACCGAAGATTCGCTGCTGGAGGCGCGGCGGCACAACTTTCTGGCGGCTTTCGCCGAGGTGCGAGAGGAAAGTGCGCTGGCATGGGTCGATATTTCGACCGGTGAATTGCGGGTCATGCCCTGCCCCGTCGTCCGGCTTGGTCCAGAACTGGCGCGACTGGCCCCGCGTGAGGTGCTGCTGTCCGAGATCCGCGATCGCGATTTGTCGGAAGTTGTGACGGAATCCGGCGCGGCAGTGACAGCCTTGTCACGCGGCAGTTTCGATTCCACTGGTGCCGAAAAGCGCCTGTGTGCTTTGTGGAATGTAGGCTCATTGGACGCATTTGGCAGCTTTGGCCGCGCCGAAGTGGCCGCCATGGGCGCGTTGGTGGACTATCTGGATCTGACGCAACGGGGCAAACTGCCCTTGCTGCGCGCGCCGTTGCGGGAAAGCGCCAATGGCGCGATGCAGATTGATGCGGCCACGCGGCGCAATCTTGAGATCACACAGGCGCTGTCAGGCGGGCGCGAAGGCTCTTTGCTTGCCGCAGTTGACCGCACCGCGACGGCACCGGGCGCGCGGCTGTTGGAACGGCGGCTGTCCAGCCCGTCACGCGATCTTGGCGTGATCCACGAACGCCTGGAATCGGTGCGATTTCTGCTGGAACAAAGCCACCTGCGTGACAACCTGCGCGCCGATCTGCGTCGGGTGCCGGATATGGACCGCGCACTGTCACGGCTGGCTTTGGACCGCGGCGGCCCGCGAGACCTGGACGCGATCCGCGCGGGATTGACGCAAGCGCTCAATATCGCCGGTCGCCTGGTTGATGTGCCCCCGTTGCTGGCACAGGCTGCCACCGCCTTGGTGGGGCATGGGGCGCTGATTGATCTTCTGGACCACGCCTTGATTGCCGAACCGCCACTGATAACCCGAGACGGCGGCTATATCGCCGAAGGCTACGACGCAGAGCTGGATGAAACCCGCCGCCTGCGGGACGAAGGGCGCGGAGTTATCGCACAGATGCAGGCCGACTACATTGGCCTGTCGGGGGTGCAAAGCCTGAAAATCAAGCACAACAACGTGCTGGGCTATTTCATCGAAACCACCACCAACCACGCCGAAAAGATGTTCGCGCCGCCCCTGTCGGCAACCTTCATCCACCGGCAAACCACCGCCAATCAGGTCCGCTTTACCACGCTGCCGCTTAATGAGATTGAAACCAGGATCCTCAACGCCGGCAACCATGCACTGGATATGGAAAAGCGGCACTATGAGGCACTTAAAGCCGCAATTCTGGCGCAGTCGGGGCCGATTGGCGCGGCCGCAAGGGGACTGGCCGAAATTGATCTGAGCGCCGCCTTTGCCGATCTGGCAGCGGCAGAAAACTGGTCAGAACCGCGCGTCGATGACAGCCACGCCTTTGTGATCAAAAGCGGGCGACATCCGGTGGTCGAACGCGCGCTGCGGCGACAGGGCGGCGGCGCTTTCGTGGCCAATGATTGCGCCCTGACGACCAAAACCACACCCGCGATCTGGCTGCTGACCGGGCCGAACATGGCCGGCAAATCCACCTTCCTGCGTCAAAACGCTCTGATCGCCCTGCTTGCACAGACGGGCAGTTTCGTACCCGCCGCATCTGCTCATATGGGTTTGGTCAGTCAATTGTTCAGTCGCGTCGGCGCCTCGGACGATCTGGCGCGGGGTCGGTCGACCTTCATGGTTGAAATGGTTGAAACCGCAGCCATTCTGAACCAGGCCGATGACCGCGCGTTGGTGATCCTTGATGAAATCGGACGCGGAACGGCCACCTATGACGGGCTGTCGATTGCCTGGGCCACGATGGAGCACCTGCACGAGACCAACCGCTGTCGGGCCCTTTTTGCCACGCATTACCACGAAATGACCGCACTTGCGGGCAAATTGCCGGGCGTGGAAAACGCCACCGTCACCGTCAAGGAATGGGACGGCGACGTCATCTTCCTGCACGAGGTCAAGAAGGGGGCCGCAGACCGCAGCTATGGTGTACAAGTCGCGCGCCTGGCGGGCTTGCCTGCTGCGGTAATCGAACGGGCAAAGGTGGTGCTTGAGGCGCTTGAATCAGGGGAACGCGAAGGCGGTTCTCGGCAAAAGACACTGATCGACGACCTGCCGCTGTTTCGCGCAATCCCAGCCCCCGCACCGAAAGCCACCCAGAAACCCTCGGTGGTCGAGGCTGCATTGAAAGAGGTCCTGCCCGATGAACTGACACCCATGCAGGCGCTGCGGCTGGTCTATGAACTGAAAGAAATGCTGAAAAGTTGAATCAAATTTGCTTTCATCTTGGCGAAAATACCCCACGGGAGGTCCGGAGGGTGTGAAACCCTCCGGCGCCCGCCAAGAAGATCAGCCTTGCGTGTTAGAAGACACACCGACCTGCGCCGGACGCAGAAGGCGGTCGTGCAACATGAATCCAACGCCCAAAACCTGAATGATTTGACCAGCTTTGGTTCCAGGCAACGGTGCCTCGAACATCGCCTGATGAATCTGGGGATCAAAGACCTCACCGATGGTCGGGTTGATTTCGGCAACGCCATGTTTCTTCAACACGGCCGTCAACTCGCGCAACGTCAGTTCAAGCCCTTCAATCAAGCCAGCCGCCTGCGCGCGGGTTTCGTCATTTGCGGCATCAAGCGCCCGCTTGAGGTTGTCGTAAACCGGCAGCATGTCGCGGGCAAGCTTTGATCCGCCGAACTGCTCTGCCTCACGCCGATCGCGTTCAGACCGTTTGCGGCTGTTTTCGGCATCGGCCAGCGCGCGCATGAAACGGTCGCGCATGTCGTCCCGTTCGGCGCGCAGCGCTTCCAGCTCTTCGGCTGCGATAAACTCTTCGAGATCTTCAAGCTCTGCGCCGTCGGGTGCGGTATTTTCCTGCGCCATTGTCGTCTTCCTTGTCTTTCCGTTCCGTGATGCCGTCGGCGTCAGCCTGTGCCGCGTTCGGTCAATAACCTGCCAACCAGTTGGGCGGTGTAATCGACAATCGGAACAATGCGGCCATAGTTCAGCCGGGTTGGTCCGATCACGCCCACTGCGCCAATGATCTTTCGATCAGCGTTCATATAGGGAGAGACCACCAGAGAGGAACCCGAAAGTGAAAAGAGTTTGTTCTCGGAGCCGATAAAAATGCGCACACCTTCGCCGGTTTCAGTCAATTCAAGGAAGTCTGCGATGTCGCGCTTGCGCTCAAGATCGTCAAACAGGACACGGATGCGGTCAATGTCTTGCGCCTCGGTGGCGTTTTCCAACAGGTTGGATCGCCCGCGAACAATCAGCCTTTCGCTGTGCTCATCGGTATTGTCCCAAAGCGCTATGCCGCTTTCGACCAAGGCCCGCGCAAGCGAATCAATTTCCTGACGCCTGCGGGCAATATCAGCACCGACGGAACGCCGCAGATCTGACAGCGTTTTGCCTTCGGCCAGTGAATTCAGAAAATTCGCAGCTTCGCGCATGGAGGACGGTGTCTGCCCGGCTGGCGGTGTGAATATCCGATTTTCAACGTGACCGTTGCCAAAAACCAGCACAACCAGCACCCGATCTGGGGCAAGGCTGACAAATTCGATGTGCCGAATCGGGGCTTCTTGCTTGGGTGCCAGCACGACGCTTGCCCCCCGGGTGATGCCGGACAGCGTGGCACCGACATGATCCAACAGCGATGTCACATCCTGATCGCCACTGGTCATGGCCGCGTCCATCAGATTGCGATCTTCAGCCGCCACCATGCCAACCTCAAGCAGGCCATCCACAAACATCCGCAGGCCAAGCTGCGTCGGAATACGGCCCGCCGAAACATGGGGGCTGTCGAGCAGGCCCAACAGTTCCAGATCCTGCATGACATTTCGGATTGTTGCAGCCGAAAGACGTTCCGTCATGCTGCGGGTCAGCGTTCGGGATCCGACCGGATCGCCGGATGCCAGATAGCCCTCGACAACGCGCCGAAACACCTCGCGGGAGCGGTCGTTCATTTCCGACAATAATTTGACGCCGTTCTGCATGTATCCAGCTTCCCGAGGGATAGGTACAATAAGGAGCGATAGGGCCCCACGTCAATGAGGGTTGCACATTTGGAGGTGTCGGGCCTATCTGGGGATAAGTGGAAAAAGGAAACTGTGATGCGTCCCTCTGGTCGGAAATTGAATGATATGCGCCCGGTGTCGATTGAAATCGGCGTGATGAAACATGCCGAAGGGTCGTGCCTGATCAAGATGGGCGAAACGCATGTGCTGTGTTCTGCAACGATTGAAGACAAGGCGCCGCCATTCCTGAAGAACACCGGGCTTGGTTGGGTGACTGCTGAATATGGCATGTTGCCGCGCGCCACGAACTCGCGGACGCGCCGTGAGGCTGCTGCGGGCAAGCAAACCGGCCGCACGCAGGAAATTCAAAGACTTATCGGGCGCGCCTTGCGGGCTGGCGTTGATCGGTCGGCATTGGGTGAACGGCAAATTGTTGTGGATTGCGACGTGCTGCAGGCCGATGGAGGCACCCGCTGTGCGTCGATCACCGGCGGTTGGGTCGCCTTGCGCCTTGCCATGAACAAACTGTTGAAGGCGGGTGTGATTGTCAGCGATCCGATGATTGACCATGTTGCTGCAATTTCCTGCGGTATTTACGCAGGCCAGTCGGTGCTTGATCTTGACTATGCCGAGGATTCGACT
>CAZCFC010000019.1:15135-20331 GCA_964497815.1 uncultured Cypionkella sp. | reverse complement strand
CTGGAAACCCCGATTGGCGACGAGGAAGACAGCCAGCTTGGCGACTTCATCGAAGACAAGAACGCCATCCTGCCGCTGGATTCGGCCATTCAGGAAAACCTGAAAGAGACGACAACACGGGTTCTGGCTTCGTTGACGCCGCGTGAAGAACGCGTGTTGCGGATGCGCTTTGGCATCGGCATGAACACCGATCACACGCTGGAGGAAGTCGGCCAGCAGTTCAGCGTCACGCGCGAACGCATCCGCCAGATCGAGGCCAAGGCGCTGCGCAAGCTGAAACATCCGTCACGGTCCCGCAAGCTGCGGAGTTTCCTGGATCAGTAAGGGCGCAAGGGGCAGCAAGGCCCAAGCTGGAATATCGTGTGCATGGGCAGGCCTGACAGGCTTGCCCTTTTGCCTGTGTGGCGCAACGGTGCCAACAGGCTTGCTGATGCGGAAAAATCGCGTCATCCTGCGCGGAACGGAGGGCGGATATGAATCTATTGTCTCGGTTTTTTGGCAAACCCGCTGTGGCCGCGGCACAGGCTGTCTTGCACAAGGATTACCGGATTTTCCCCCAACCCATCAAGGAGGGGGCGGTTTACCGCATTGCCGCCCGGGTGGAAAAAGACGTCGGCGGCGGGACCAAAGTGCATCAGTTGATCCGCGCCGATACCCGCAGTTCCGCCGAAGAGGCGACGGAAGCAACCATTGCCAAGGCAAAGCAGGCGATCGACCAATTGGGTGACGCGCTGTTTGATTGACCTGAACGACGGCTGGCGCAAGGCAAGACAACGCGGGCAATGCACCACAGGCAGGCTGGCTTGATCATTTGATCGGCAAATCCGCCCAACGTGGCCCCACCGCAGGCCGCCTCTGATCTGCCCTGAAAGCAGGGCGCCGTATCCGTGGGCCTTTCCAGGCCCTATGCCTTTGGCACGTCTGACGGAGGACAAGCAGAACCACAGAGCCGCCGATCAGGGGCCCGTTTCAGTGAAACAGGCGGCCCCCTCTGTCAGGATGGGGCCGCAGATGCGTGCCCGCGTTCGCTATACCGTGCCACCCAGCGACGATTCCAATGCCGCCAGTTCCTGCCCCCCCGCCATCAGATCCTGCAACGCACCCGCATCCACAGCGCCGCGTTCGGCAGTTCCAAGGGTCTGTCCGCGGTTCAGCACGGTAAAGCGATCACCCACCGCAAGGGCATGGCGCACGTTATGGGTGATGAACACCACGCCAATCCCCTGTTTGCGCACCCGGTCAATGGTGCCCAGCACATTCGCCGTCTGCCGCACGCCAAGTGCCGAGGTGGGTTCATCCAGAATCAACACCTTGGCCCCGAAATAGACGGCTCTGGCAATCGCCACGGTTTGGCGTTCGCCGCCTGACAGGGTGCCCACCGCCTGGTTCGGGCCGCGCAGGTTGATGCCCATCTTGCGCATCTCGGTCATGGTGATTTCTTCGGCATAGCTGGTGTTGAGGGTGCGGAATGGCCAGATGCCTTGCTCTGGCTCTCGGCCCATCCAGAAGTTGCGGGTGACACTCATCAGGGGGATCATCGCCAGATCCTGATAGACGGTGGCAATGCCCGCCTCCATCGCATCACGCGGACTGTCAAAGGAAACCGGCTGTCCACCAACCAGCATGCGGCCCTGTGTCGGGCGATGAACCCCGGACATGGTTTTGATGAAGGTCGATTTCCCCGCACCATTGTCGCCCAACAGACAATGGCATTCGCCGGATCGGACATCAAAAGACACCCCGCTCAGCGCGATGACGGCGCCGAAATGCTTGGTGATGTTCTGCATTTCCACAAGAGGTGAAGTCATCAGCGTTCTCCGGTAATGATGCGGCGGATGTAGGTATTCATGATCACGGCAATCAGCAGGATCAGCCCCAGAAACACCCGGAACAACGAACTTTCGGCGTTGGCAAAGAACAACCCCTGCTGCACCACGCCAAAGATGATCGCGCCCAGAGCGGCCCCGATGACAGAGCCGTACCCGCCCGTCAGCAGCGCCCCGCCGATCACGACGCAGATGATCGCCTCAAACTCTTTCAGCAGGCCACGGTCAGCGGCCGCGGATCCGAACTCCATGACCTGACAGCTGGCAAAGATGCAGGCGCAGAAGGCGGAAAAGATGAACATCAGAATCTTTACCCGGTTCACGGGCACGCCAACATAGCGCGCGGCCTGCGCGTCGCCACCCGCCGCAAAGATCCAATTGCCGAACTTGGTGCGCGTCAGCAGCCAATGGCCAAAGATCACCAGAACAATCGCCCAGACCACCAACATGGGCACGCCATCAATGACCGGCTGTCCGGCCCGGTTCCCCTTGGAAAATGTGGCAATCCACCCGGCTTCGCCCATCCATGTGAACAGGCCGGTCAGGATCTTTCCGCCAAAAAGAGTGGCAAGCCAGTCGCCCTGAGCCCGTTCGCCCACGCCACCGATGATGGTCTGGCGTGTGAAAAAGACCGATCCCCAGATCGTCAGTCCGCGCAGGATATAGAGAAAGGCCAAAGTCACGATGAAGGACGGAAGCCCCGTGCGGATAACCAACCAGCCGTTGATAGCCCCCAGCAGGATGCAAAAGGCAAAGGTCGCCAAGATGGCCAGCCACATCGGCCAGCCGAACTGCACGGAAAGAATGGCCATCATCACCCCGGCAAAGCCGATCATCGAGCCAACCGACAGGTCGAATTCGCCCGAGATCATCAACAGGCAGGCCCCGACGGCGATGACCATGAACTGTGCCGAGACAACCGTCCAGTTCAGCACGCCTTCGGCCGCGAACATCCCGCTGTCGCCGGCAATCGCGCCGAACAGCAGGAAAACAAGAACTGTGCCGCAAATCCCGCCCAACTCGGGCCGGATCAAGGCACGCCGCCAGTTCGAGACGGCTTTGACACGCTCGTCCTGGCGCGGCTTGGGTGTTGTCGTGTCAGTCATCAGTTCCCTCTTCCCATGCAGTGTCGGGGCGGGGGCGGCCTTGTGACCACCCTCCGCCCCAGGGGGCGGCCGCGTGTCAGCGGAACTCGCCAGCCAGCTTTTCAACCATCTCGATGTTTTCTTTGGTCACAAAGCCCGGACCAGTGAAGATCGAATTCGATGGGGCCACGCCATAGCGGACAAAGGACGTCAGGACCTGAATCGGGATTGCACCTTGCAGAAAGGGCTGCTGGTCGATGGCAAAGGCCACCGTGCCATCCTTGATCCCGGCCGAGATTTCCGCCGAAAGATCGAAGGTCCCGAAATAGAGGTCGCCATCCAGACCCATCTGCTTGACCGCGCGGATCGACGGCTCGGCCGAGTTCGGGCCAAGGGTCAGGATCGCATCGGTTTCGGGGTTGCTGGTCAGATAGGCCTGCACCTTGTTCTGCACTTCTGACGGGTCGATCCCGCTGTCGATCATCTGATTGCCAAGCTCTACCCCGATCCCGTCGGCAAAGCCGCGGCAGCGTTCCACCGATTGGGGATTGGTGATGTAGTGGTTCACGCACAGGAACGACTCGACACCCGCCTCTTTCGCCCGTTTGCCCGCGCCAAGACCCGCCTCGTATTCCGGCTGCCCCACATGCATCAACGCGCCCAGCGTCTGGCTTTCTTCAACCGTGCCAGAGTTCACCGTGATCACCGGGATGCCTTTGGCGATGGCGTCTTTGATCGGGCCTTCCAGTACGCTGAAGTCTGCGATCGTCACGATGATGCCATCGACGCCTGCTGCGGATGCCTGCTGTACGATCCGCGCCATGTCGGCAAGGTCGCCGCTGGGCGGGTTGCGGTATTCGGTGTTTACGCCCATCTGCTCACTGGTGATCTTGATGGCGTTCTTGATGACGTTGAACCAGCTGTCACTGTCAGGGCCATGGCTGATCCAGACAAAGTTCTCGCCTTCGGCATGCGCGGCGCCTGTCAGGGCAGAAGTGGCCATGAATGCGCCAAGCAGCGCGCGGCTCATCAGTTTTCTCATTGGTTGAAATCCTCCCATAAGCAGCCCCCAGTTCCAGTCCCGCCGGTGGCCTTTGCGGTGTTGTTGTCAGGCGCGCCGCTTGACGGCCTGTGCCACAAGCGCGGCATCAAGCGACGCTTGATCCCACCCGGCATCGACGGCACGCGCGACAAGGGCCTGCTGTGTTTCGGGCGCAAGCCCTCCAAGCGGTGGGTCGGTGTCAAGGTTGGTCGGAAAGGGATAGCCGTCCGCCGTCGCCGCGATGACCGCTGCGCGTTCGGCTGGCGTCAGGGCCGCAAGATAGGGATAAACCGCACGCACCATTGCGGTCCGGTCGATTTCTTCCATGTGCCTGGCGAAGGCCGAGGCGGTCTGGATCAGGTTGACCATGCGGATCACGTCGGTGGTCTTGTTCTCGCCTGCGGCGTGGAACAAGGCGGGACTGAAAAATATGGCATCGCCCTTTTCCAGCGGCAACTGAACGTGGTTCGCCTCAAAATAGGTTTGAAAGTCGGGGCGGGTGGCGGCGATATAGCCCGGCTTGTAGCGCTGCGAATGCGGCAAAAGCTTGGTCGTGCCGCTTTCCACAGGCATGTCGCAATGCGCGACGCCGCCCTGCAGGATCAAAGTTGGCCCGGTGACATGGATATGATCCGGGTACAGGGCCATCTGTTCGGGCGTCATGAAGCCCAGATGATAGTCGCGGTGCGGGGCCTGCGCCTTGCCGCCGGGGCGCACCTGATTGACCTGGGTTGCGATCTGATACCCTGGCCCCAGCCAGGCGCGGCAGGCAAGGTCGATCACCGGGTTGGCCATGTAGCGGGCATAGACATCGGGCGCACGCAGACACAGCTTTTGCAGGCTGTTCCATATCCGATCATTCGCACCGGCCTTTGCAAAGTGGTCCGCAGCCGCCACGCCTGCCGCGCGCTCATCGGCAATGATTGCGCGGAACACGTCGGTTGCAGCATCAATGGCTTCGGTATTTGCGAATGCGCGCTTGACGACAAAAACGCCCGGTCCCTCACCGATCACTCTGGCCCATTCTGGGGCAATCGCCGCAGTCACGCTGCCGTCATAGATCGGGATGCCCTTTTCCACTGACCTGGCACCCGGATAGTCGGACAGCAGCGTTGGCCGTTCAACCTCGGCTCGGAAATCTTCAAGGCGGATGGTGTCGGCAAGAGCAGTCATTTTGCGCGTATTCCTGTGTTGACGTTAAGTCTGTTCATCGAAGGATCGACTTTTGGCATGTGTCCGGGGT
>CAZCFC010000019.1:8502-15125 GCA_964497815.1 uncultured Cypionkella sp. | reverse complement strand
CCCTTTTGCCGACAGGCTGACCGCCACGGCCCCCCCCTCCAGCCCCTTGCGCCCATGATCAACCCGACGGACCGCCGTTCATCCGGACTGAACAACATCCGTCTGGTGCTTGCCTTTGTGGCTTGGCCAACCGGTCCGAAGGCCCTGCCAGTGCTTGCGCGTTGATCATTCTGGGTGCGGTCGTGCCGGAGCTTAGGCAATGTAAATTGCGCATTTTGATTCGTGTCAATTTCTATTTCCAGCATTTTGGTGTGGGCGATCCGGGTGATGCCTGCACCCGGCAACGTTGAAATGGCTGCGATGGTGTTCACGCCCCACCCCCAGCAAGAAGCAGGCGCACCGGCTGGATGCCGTTGCGTTTGCTGCAAGAAACACCGGGCCATCGTCAGCGGTTTCGAGATGGCGGATCTGCCCCATCCCAAGCCCCAAACACCCCGGTCCCAAGCGCAAACGCAGATGATCGTGATCATCCCGGTCATGGTCTGTTTGCTGCGCTTTCAAAGCTTTACCCAGACCCGCTCGCGGGCGGCGCTTTGCATCGCTTCGATGGCGCGTTGAACCTGCCAGGCCTCGCGGAAATCGGTTTCGCAACGGGCACCAGCCGCATAGGCGGTCAGCAACTGTGCCACCTCAATCACCTTCAGATCGTTGAAGCCCAGATGATGGCCTGCCGCGGGACAGAATGCGCCATAGGGCGGATGTGCGGGACCGGCTTCGACGCGGGTGAAGCCATCGCGCCCTTTTGCCCCGCCGTTGTGGATCAGCAGTTCGTTCATCCGCTCTTGCGTGAAGGCCAAAGCGCCTTTGGTGCCGGTGATCTCCCAGCTTAGGTCCATGCTGCGGCCGGTTGCGGTCCAGTTCGCCTCCAGACTGCCGTGGACGCCACTCTCGAACCGCACCAAGGCATGCGTCAGGTCATCAACCACGACTGGCCCACGATCGTTGCTGGCCGTATCGAGAGGGCGGGTCGCGTGAATGGTACGGCTTTGTGCAGCGACCTCGGACAAGGGGCCCAAAAGGTACCGCGCCATTGACGTGATATGGCTGCCGATATCGGCCAAAGCCCCGCCACCTTGCGGATCGGTGCGAAAGCTGTGTGGCGTGTCGGGGTCGCACATGTAGTTTTCGGCATGGCGACCGCGAAAGCTGATGATCTCACCGATTTCTCCGGATGTCAGGATCTAACGCGCCAGTGCCATAAGCGGATTGCGCAGAAAGTTGAAGCCGACCAGCGTCAGCACCGCCGCCGCCTCGGCGGCCTTGGTCATGCGGGCGGCGCTTTGGGCTGTGGTGGACAGCGGCTTTTCGCAATAGACGGCCTTTCCTGCGGCGATGGCAGCCATCACAACAGGTTCATGCAGCACGTTCGGGGCGGTGACCGCCACGATGTCGATATCGGGATCAGAGCAAAGCTGGGCCCAATCTGCCGTAAAACGGCGATAGCCCAGCAGGGCGGCGTTCCGTTGGGCGCTTTGCGCTGTGATGTCTGCCAGCATTTCGGGCACCGGTTCGACCGGCAGATCGAACAGCCCGGTGACGGACCGGAAGGCGTTTGCGTGGCACCGCCCCATGAATCCTGCCCCGACCAATCCGATACGCACCTGTGTTCTGGCCATCAGCTTCCTCGCGCGGTTCCTTGTTTCGCTTGGTGATAGGCTGCGGGCTTGGACCTGCGCAGATCAAGTTTATCCGTTTTGGATATCCGTGCCGTCGAGCCGGTCACCGCCATCGCATATCCGACGGTGACAAACGGTGCGCGTGGGCGGCCCCGCTGCGTGCCAAGAGGAGACAGGTGGACCGGATGGAGACAAGATACGACTATATCGTTGTGGGGGCTGGCTCTGCCGGATGTGCAGTGGCGGGCCGGCTGGGTGAGGCAGGCAAGCGGGTGCTGTTGCTTGAGGCCGGGGGCAAGGATTGGAACCCATGGATTCATATTCCTCTGGGCTATGCCCGGCTTTATGCCAACCCGAAGGTGAACTGGTGTTTCACCAGCCAGCCGGAACCCCATCTGAACAACCGCAGCCTGTTCTAGCCCCGAGGCAAGGTTCTGGGGGGCACGGGTGCGATCAATGGCATGATCTATATGCGCGGTCAGCCCGAGGATTTCGACGGATGGCAGGCGCAGGGCTGCACCGGATGGGGGTGGGATGGTGTATTGCCGTATTTCAAATCCTGCGAGGATCAGGAACGCGGCGCCAATGAATGGCACGGCACCGGCGGCCCGGTTTCGGTGTCTGACCTTCCGGGGCCGCATGTTTTGGGCGAGGCGTTCCACGCCGCATCCGAGCGTCTGGGCGTGCCGCGCAACGCGGATTTCAACGGTGCAAGTCAACTTGGCACGGGTTATGTGCAGACGACCACTCGCAATGGTCGGCGTTGGTCCACGGCGCGGGGCTATCTGCGGGGCCGGGCGATGGAGAACATCACCATCCGCCTGCATGCGCATTGCGACAGGGTCGTGTTTGAGGGCCGCCGCGTCACGGGTGTCACCTGGACCGACCGCAGCGGCCGCCACACCGCGCGCGCGGGCCGCGAGGTCATCTTGTGCGGGGCAAAGTGCTGCACCAGCCCGCACGAGGCCGTTATGGCATCGCCTGGAACGCCGCGCGCGGAACACCGCTTGGGCGGCTTGTCCATCGCGCGCAAGCAGATGGTCGAGATTGCGCGCATCCATGCCTTCAACGCCAATGTGGTGATCCTTGACGAGCCAACCGCATCGCTGACCGATGCCGAACGCGACCAGTTGTTCGCCACCATCCGGGGGCTGAAGGCGCGTGGTGTGGGGATCATCTATATCTCGCACAAGATGGACGAGATCTTCACCATCACTGACCGGATCACGGTGCTGCGCGATGGCGTTGTGCAAGGCACTCTGGCCACAGCTGGGACCGATGCCGACCGGGTGACGCAGATGATGATCGGTCGCAAGCTGGAGGCGTTTTTCACGCGCGCGCCCGAACACTTTGGGGACGAGGTCTTGCGGGTCAAGGGGCTGACCCGGCAAAGAGAATTCCATGACCTGAGCCTGTCGGTCCGGCAGGGTGAGGTCTTGGGGTTGTATGGTCTGATTGGCGCGGGGCGTTCCGAAGTGGTGGAAACCCTGTTTGACATCCGTCGCGCCGAAGCGGGCAAACTTTGGTGGCTGGGTCAGGAATGCGCCTTCCCCACGCCGCGTCAGGCGATCGACATGGGCCTTTGCCTTGCACCGGAAAACCGCAAGGAGCAAGGGTTGGTGCTGGGCCTTGGTGGTCGCGACAACATCGCCCTGCCCAGCCTAGGGCTGTTTTCCCGGCTTGGCGTGATGCGGCGCGCCCGTGAACAGGCAACCTACGTCACATGGCGCGATACGCTACGGATCAAGGTCAGTGGACCGGGCACGCTGCTGCGGACGCTGTCGGGGGGCAATCAACAGAAATTTGTGCTGGCCAAATGGCTGTGCCGCAAGCCGAAGCTGCTGATCCTGGACGAGCCGACGCGCGGAATCGACGTGGGGTCCAAGGCTGCGATCCACCAGCTGATCGCCGCGTTGGCGGGGCAGGGATTGGCTGTGATCGTCATTTCGTCTGAAATGCCAGAGGTGCTGGGGGTCAGTCATCGCATCCTGACCATGGCCGACGGTCGGCTGACCGGTGAATTCGCGGGTTCGGCGATGACTGAGCAGAACCTGATCCGCGCGGTGTCCCACCACGCAGCCTGACCTGCGCAGGCCCGATGCTGACCGGCGCTGCGCCTGGCCTGGGGTTGGCTGCAACCCGCCAAGGCGCACGCCGGTGCAGGGTGGTGCTGGCCCCGGTCGCTTTTGCCAAACGGTCTTGTCCGTTCTATCGAAAGCCTCGGGGCAGGCCTTTGCCCAGATTGTCCCCATCCGTCCGTGCCCGCCCGATTGGGACCCTCTGGGCAAAGGCACCCCATGGGGGGGGATCCGTGCCACAAGGGCCGACCGGGTCCATCAGGGGGGCCGTTGTGTGCCGCAATGAAAAACCCCGCCACACGGGCGGGGCAATCCGAACGAACAAAGGCCCGCAGCAGTGCTGCGGGCCAGATGTCACCAGGTTGGGCGCTCAAATTTGTCCAGCGTTTCGGCGGTGATCTTGTCGATGGCAATTTCCTGCAATGCCGGGACTTCGATGCCGTTGGCAACCTTCACAGCGGTCTGGATCGCCAGCACGGCATCATCAATGGGCGATTGCTTGCCCGAGCCGGTCTGCCAGCCTGCCTTTATCGCATCCCATCCCTCGCCGAACTGGTTGCAGGTGACCAGTTTTACATCGCCCGGCTTTTTGCCCGCAGCTTGCAGGGCCGAAATGATCCCCAGGCCCATGCCATCGTCGAAGGCATAGACCCCGTCAATCTTGTCGCCATGCTGGGTCAGGAAGGTTTCCATCACCGTCTGGGCCTTCTCGCGGTTCCAGTCGGCAGGCTGGCTGCCAAGGACGTCGATCTCGGGATATTTGTCCTCCAGCGCATCAAGAAAGCAATTGCCACGCAGGATGGATACCGAATAGCCCGGTGTGCCCTCAACGACCACGATGTTGCCCTTGCCCCCCAGAGAGTCGCCCAGCATTTCGGCCGCCTGCGCCGCCAACTTGCAATCGTCCGGGCCCGTATGGGCAGTCACATACTGCCGCCCCGCTTCGCCGATCGGGCTGTTCGAGGTGACAACAGGGATGTTTGCACGCGCAGCCTGACGCACCGCTGGGATCAGCGCGTTCTGCGAGGTTGGCCAAAGCACGATCACATCCATGTTCTGCGCGATCATGTCCTGCACCTGGTTAAACTGCACCGCCGGATCACCCTGGGGGTCCATCACCGTGGCATCTATGCCGATCTCCTTGGCATAGGCGACGGCGGTTTCGGCATATTTCGCCTGATACGAGTTCGATCCAGGATAAAGCACAGTGATGCCGATGCGGGTTTCTGCGAGGGGCTTTTTCAGCTCGCCATCCAGCCACTCCGGCGCGGTCTGTGCCGACACGGCCCCCGCCATCAGCAATCCCGCCGAGGCGAGCAGACCCGTCAGTCGCTTTGATTTCGTCATTTTTTCCTCCTTGCGCTTCGGGTCTTGCCCTTCTTCGGGCCCCGAATGTGGCAAACGATTGCCGATTGCGGGGGTGTCACCAATCGTTTGGATATCCAGAATGAATAGGCAGGTGCGCCGGCTGGATGGCCTCCAGGAGGACGGGCGGGACGGGGCAGATGGGCGGGATGGGCCAGATGGGCGGGATGGGCCAGCGGGCGCAGACCTGACCCAGCACCTGACACGCATTTCAGCCGGTCGTCACCAGAACGTCCGGGATCTGGTGCGGATCTTTTGTCCGCACTGACCCGCGTTTTGCCGCATGCACCTGCCGAAGTGGCGTCGCCGGACTATCTATGCCCCGAACGGACATAGGAAATGTGCCATGCCTCAGGACAACAGGGACGACGGAGCCGCAGTGCCAACCGGCCGCGCAAGCCGGCTATTAAGGTTTGGCGGCATCGCTTCGGGCATTGCGGGCAATGTCGCGGCCGGGGGCCTGCGTGCGCTTGTCAGCGGCAGACGGCCGGATCTTGCGCAGCTTCTGCTGACACCGGCCAACACCTTGCGGTTGACGGATGGATTGTCGCATCTGCGGGGGGCTGCCCTGAAGCTGGGGCAGATGCTGTCGATGGACACCGGACTTGTCCTGCCCGACGAGTTGACAGCCATCCTTGCCCGGATGCGGGATGATGCCCGCCACATGCCACCCAAACAGCTTCAATCCGTGCTGAATGCCGAATGGGGAACCGGATGGTATGGCCGTTTTGCCCGCTTCGACGTGCGCCCCTTTGCGGCGGCCTCGATCGGGCAGGTGCACCGCGCCGTGACCCGCGACGGTCAAGATCTTGCCATCAAGGTGCAATACCCCGGCGTGCGGGCCAGCATCGACAGTGATGTCGACAATGTCGCCACCCTGTTGCGTCTGCCGGGGGTGTTGCCGCGCGGCATGGATATCGGCCCGCTGCTGACCGAGGCCAAGCGCCAGTTGCACGCCGAGGCCGATTATCTGGCCGAAGCGCAACATCTGGCCCGCTTTGGTGCCTTGCTTGAAGGTTCTGACACCTTCGTCCTGCCACGGTTGCACAAAGACCTCTGCACGCCACAGGTGCTGGCCATGGGCTACATGGAAAGCGCCCCGCTCGACAGTCTGGTCGATGCCCCCCAAACCGAACGTGACCGTGTTGCCAGCGCGCTGATTGATCTGGTGCTGCGCGAGCTGTTCGTCTTTGGCGCCATGCAGACGGACCCCAACCTTGCCAACTATCGCTTTGATCCCGGAACCGGACGCATCGTGCTGCTTGATTTTGGCGCGGTCCAGCCTGTTGCCCCCGAACTTGGCGCCGATTTCCGTGTCCTTGCACGGGTTGCGCTGAACGGTGACGCAGCCGAAACCCGCACTGCCATGCTGCGCATCGGCTATTTTGACAGCACCACTGCGCCGCATCATCAAGACCTGATCCAGTCCATGTTCCACACCGCAATGGGCCCGCTGCGGCAAAGCGGCCCGTTTGATTTTGGCCAAAGCGATCTGTTGCCGCGGCTGCGAGACATGGGCCTTGCCATTGGCAGCGACCGTGATATTGGTTGTGCCAGTTTCTAC
>CAZCFC010000019.1:3034-8492 GCA_964497815.1 uncultured Cypionkella sp. | reverse complement strand
GGGGGGATGTATCTGATGGCGACAAAGCTTCGCGCCCGCGTCGCGCTGCGCCCGATGGTCGAAGCCTATTGCGGCACCTGTTCGCGGCCAGGGTGAACGCCCTTCTTTGCACGCGGCTGCCGCAGGGGGGCCGCCATATCCTCAACGCCATGCTTTTCCGAAAACACCAAAAGCCGCCTTACAACTGAATTGCAAGTTTACAGCTTTGCGCATAATCTTGCACAAAGTCCTGACACTGGAACAAGTTGTGCGCGCCCGTCTTGAGATAGCCTTGATTGCTGATGATCTGACGGGGGCGCTGGATTCTGTTGTTGTCTTTGCCAACGCGGGCTTGCGTTGTGTTGTGGCGACGTCTTTTGACCATCTGCAGGCGGCTTTGGACCAACAGCCGGACGTTATCGCCGTGTCCACCAACAGCCGCGATCTTTCGGATGCGGCTTCGGCATCGGTGGTTGCAGCGGTGGGCCGCGCCGTGGCGGGGGTGCCGGTTGTCATCAAGAAGATCGACTCCCGGCTTAAAGGTAATATCGCCGCAGAAGTCGCGGCCTTGGCGGAGGTTCTGGGTTCTGATCGGGCCCTGCTGTGTCCTGCGATCCCCGACATGGGCCGCACCGTGATGAACGGCTTTTTGCAAGGACATGGCGTTGGTTCGCCGTTGCCCGTCCACGACGTGCTGGCGGACGTCGTGGGCCTGTCGGTCGAGACCCCGGATGCAACGACGGATGGCGATATTGACGCAATTCTGGCGGCTGTTCCGGCAGACACCTTGATGATCGGGGCGCGCGGCCTGTGTGCCGGTCTGGCGCGCCGGATGAAACGCCTGATCCCCAAACCCGTCGCGTTGCCTTTGCCGACCCCAATCGCGTTTGTCATCGGGTCACGCGATCCGATCACTTTGGCCCAAGTGGCGCATCTTCGACAAAGCGCGCCGGATGCCGTCTTTACGGCGGCCCCGAATGGCAAGGCACCGGATACCCCTGTCGCGGCGGATGTCGCCATTCTTCAGGCGACCCCATCTTTGGATCCCGCCGCGCCCGCGACTGTCACGCAAGATCTGGCGAAATCCTGTCTGCGGATCTTTCGCGAAAGCCCGGCCAGTCTGGTGGTGACGGGTGGCGAGACGGCTGCGGCGGTCTTGGCGGCGATGGGGATAGGGCTGCTGGAGGTTGTGGGCGAGGCGCTGCCCGGCATGCCGATTTGCAGGGCCTTGGGTTTCGGGAATGGACCGTTTATCGTGACAAAATCCGGTGGCTTCGGCGCGACCGAGGCACTCAGCCTGCTGGCAGGCGGCAACTCTTATGTTGAGGCACTTCGCGTTGAACAAGCTTGAATCTTCTCGGGGCCCGCCGCGAACTACGCTCCTGCCCGCTGCGCCGGTCTACGGCAGCATGCGCCGCGCCATCACGAACGGCGAATTTGCCGAGGACGAACGGCTTCCGGGCGAAAATGCCCTGGCCACGCAATTCGAAGTGTCGCGCCCTGTCATCCGGTCGGCGCTGAAGCGGCTGCGCGACGAGGGCCTGGTAACCTCGCGCCAGGGGTCTGGCAGTTATGTCAGCGGCAACACGCCCGCCAAGCCGCTTGCGTTTCAACCGCTTGAGACAATCGCCGATCTGCAGCGCTGTTACGAGTTTCGTCTGACGATCGAGCCTGCCGCAGCGGCAATCGCGGCCAAGCGGCGCAGTGCCGCAGATCTGGCCGAAATTGAAAAACTGCTTCAGGTGATGCGTGACGCGACCGAACGGCGCAGTCACCGCGAGGATGCCGATTTCGGCTTTCATCTGGCGATCACAGCGGCGGCGAACAACCAGTATTTTGAAACCTCGATGCGGGCGCTGAAAGATCATATCGCGGTCGGGATGAAGTTTCACGGCCTGTCACTGCAAACGGTGCGCGGCGGTCTGGACCATGTTCTGGACGAACATTCGACTATTTTCCGTGCGATTGCCAACGGCGAGGCGGAAACCGCCCGTGCCGCGATGGCCGCCCATGTTGGCGGGTCGCGGGACAGGTTGTTCGAAGGGCGGCTTTTGGACTTGTCGTCGAAATAACCTTAGAAGGCGGCAGTATAGATTGCCATCACCTGTTCTTCGGTCATGTCGCGCGGGTTGTTATCCATCAGACGGCGGATGCCATGGGCCTCGCGTGCCCAGCCGGGCAGATGCGATTTTTCTGCGCCCAAAGCGGACAGGCGCATTTCCACGCCCAGATCGCGGCACCACTGGCTGGCGGTGTCCAGCAGGGCAGCCGCAGTATCGCAGCGCAGGCCCAGTGCCGATGCGATCTCGGCGGTTTTGGCCGCAGCAACCGGCAAATTGAACGCCAGCACATGCGGAAAGATAACCGCATTGGCCAGCCCATGCGGCAACTTCAGGCGCGTGCCAAGCGGATAAGCCAGCGCATGACCCGCAGCGGTGTTCACCGGACCAAGGCAAATGCCGCCGTAATAGCTGGCCAGCAACAGGGCGGCCCGCGCCTCGGCATCAGAGCCATCGGCAACGGCGCGCGGCAGATAGCGGGCCACCAGTGAAAACCCCAGACGCGCGTAATTGTCGATCAGCGGATGGGCTTTGCGATTGGTAAAAGCCTCGACACAATGCGCCATCGCATCAATGCCCGTCGCCGCCGTCACCGCTGAAGGCACGGACATGGTCAGATCAGGATCAAGCGCCACCATATCGGCAAGCATGTAGGGGCTTTCGACGGCCACCTTGTTCTGCAGGGCGGCATCGGTGACCAGCGCGCGGATGCCCGCTTCGGAACCGGTGCCTGCGGTGGTTGGCACCAGCGCCAGCGCGTTCAGCCGTGCCGTCACCTTGTTTGGCCCGATCACATCTGCCAGCGGCACACCACCGCGCAGAACCGTGACCAGTTTGGCCACATCCATGACCGAGCCGCCGCCAAAGCCCACGATCAGGTCAGGGTCAAAGGCCGCAGCCGCGGCAATCGCGCTTGCCAGATTGTGGGTGTCGGGTTCTGGCTGCACCCCGTCAAACAGGATGATCTGCCCTTGCAGGCCAAGATGGTCCACCATGGATACGACGCTGGGCGAGGTCAGCACCATGATGCGGGCATAGCCCATCGACCTTGCCCAATCGCCCACTTGCGCGGCGCTGCCGGCCCCGAACTCAAAGCGGCGCGGTTGGTGCAGGCGGATCGGTGCGGCGTAGTTGATCATCTTATTCTCCTTGCACCGTTGCACCAATTTCCAGCAGTTTTCTTCGCAGATCTGCCCGTTCCCCATCTGTCAGATCGACCAGAGGCGGGCGCATGCGGCTCCAGCCGGTGTCGCCTGTCAGATAGCGGATCATGGCTTTGATGGCGGGCAACTGGACGTAAGAGTTCGACAGATTGCGAAACGCCTCAATCCGGGCTTGGGCCTTGGCGACAGCCTCGGCCTGTGACGGATCATTGGCACCGCGAAACACCATCGCCAGATCGCGCGCCACAAGGTTCGACGTGGCGGTGATGCTGCCAGCACCCCCCGCCTGCATCAAAGGCAACAACAGCGGATCAGCCCCCGCCAGCACCGAAAAGTCGGCAAAGCGCGCGATCATCGCCTGCATGTTGTCCAACTTGCCCGCCGAATCCTTGATACCGGCAATCGTTTGCGGAAACGCTGTGCGCAGCCGTTCGATCAGATCATGGCTGATCGCAATGCCCGACATCTGCGGAATATGATACAGGATCACCCGCAACCGGGCATCTGCAACGCCTTCAATGATGCGGGCATAGGCGGCGTAAAGGCCCTCGTCACTGACCCCTTTGTAATAAAACGGCGGCAGCATCACCACGCGGGCAACCCCTTGGGCCAGCGCATGGCGGGTCAGGTCGATTGTGTCGGGAATGTTCGCAACGCCGGTGCCGGGCAGCAATTGGTCCGGCGAAAGGCCCGCCGTCAAAGCCGCCTCCAGTATGGTTTTACGCTCTGTCCCCGAGAAAGAGTTCGCCTCGCCCGTGGTGCCAAGCAGCGCCACACCGTCGCAGCCTTCCTGGATCAGCCAGCGGCAATGCGCGGCAAAGGCGGGAAGGTTTGGCGACAGATCCGCCAGAACCGGAGTGGCCGAGGCGCAATAGACGCCTGTTACGGGAAGGCTCATGCTTTTACCTTTGGATGTGCTGCAAGCCTGGCGGCATAGGCCAGCGCGTGGTTAAGGTTGGTGTTGTTGGCGATGCCCTTGCCCGCAATGTCAAAGGCGGTACCATGGTCAACCGAGCATCGGTCAATCGGCAGTTCGACCGACACATTGACGGCGGTGTCAAAGGCAACCAGCTTGATCGGAATGTGGCCCTGATCGTGATACTGCGCGATCACCAGATCAAACGCCCCGTTATAGGCGCGGTGATAGACCGTATCGCCCGGAATGGGGCCCACGGCGTTGATCCCTTCGGCCCGTGCCAGCGCCACTGCAGGGGCAATCTGATCATCGTCTTCCGAGCCGAAAAGCCCGCCTTCGCCGCAATGGGGATTGATACCGGCCACGGCGATACGCGGGGCATCGCCAAAGCGCAGAAAATGCGCATGCCCGGCCCGGATGGTGGCCAGAATGCGGGCGGTGGTGGCCCGCGTGATGGCGTCCTTCAGGGCGACATGGGTCGAGACATGGATCACGTTCAGACGTTCCGAGGCCAGCAACATGAAGCTGGTCTTGCTGCCTGTCAGGCTTGCCAACATGCCGGTGTGGCCGTCGTAATGGTGGCCGGCCGCGTTCAGCGCCGCCTTGTTGATCGGTGCGGTGACGATGCAACTGATCTGGTCTGTCTGGGCCGCGCGAACCGCCGCTTCGATAAAGCGGAAACAGCCATCGCCGCCGCGCGGGTCAAGCTGCCCAAAGGGGATGTGATCGCCTGGGATGTCAATGTGATGCACGTCAAGTCCGGCAAGGTCGATCCCGGTTTTCAGCACGGCTTCGGCTGCGGCAAGATAGGTGCTGCTGCCAAACACCCGAAAGCCTTTTCGTGCCTCGGGCGTCATGTCCGCCAAGGATTTCACAATGATTTCAGGCCCGACGCCCGCAGGGTCGCCCATAGTGATGCCGATCGGTAAAGTCATGCCAAAGGTTCCCAATTGGTGGATGTCTTTGATGTGACCGCGTGGCAAGCGACGTGATGGCCCTGAGTGATCTCGCGCAGGGCTGGCGTGCTGCTGCGGCACAGGTCGCGCGCCAGCGGGCATCGGGTGTGAAAGCGGCAGCCCGAAGGCGGATGAAGCGGGCTTGGCACCTCACCCTGAAGCATCTGGCGGTCGCGGGGCGCACGCGGATCAGCCACAGGCACGGCAGACAACAGCGCACGCGTGTAAGGGTGCAGCGGGCTGTCAAAAAGCGCAGGCGCGGGCGCAAGTTCTGCCAGCCGCCCAAGATACATGACCCCGACGCGGTCGCTGATGTGCCGCACCACGGCCAGATCATGCGCGATGAACAGATAGGTCAGCTGGTATTTTTCCTGCAAATCCAAG
>CAZCFC010000019.1:0-3024 GCA_964497815.1 uncultured Cypionkella sp. | reverse complement strand
GACACGTCCAGCGCCGAAATCGCCTCGTCGCAGACGATAAAGCGCGGCTGGCAGGCCAAGGCGCGGGCGATGGCAACGCGCTGCCGCTGTCCGCCCGAAAGTTCATGCGGATAGCGGCCTGCAAATCTGGACGACAGGCCCACATCTTCCAGCAATTGCGCCAGCTTTTGCGGCAGTTCTGCCTTGCTGGCCAGAGCGTGAAACAGGATCGGTTCGGACAGGGCCTCGCCGATGGTCATGCGGGGATTCAGGGTGGAGTAGGGGTCTTGAAACACGATCTGCAGATCGCGACGGAAGGGGCGCATCGCCTCTTCGTCAAGTTGGGCAAGGTCTGTGCCCTTGTAGATCACCGAGCCACCCGACGGCCGGTGCAGGTTCAGAATGGCAAAGCCGGTGGTGGATTTGCCGCAGCCACTTTCGCCCACGATGCTGAGGGTTTCGCCTTCGACGATATCGACAGAGAAGTCATCAAGCGCATGCACCCGCGCCCCGCGTTCGCCAAAGGCACCCAGGCGCAGATCAAAGTATTTTTGCAGATTGCGGATCTGCAGCAGTGGGGCCGTCATGGCGTGGCCTCCTGTGTGGTTACAAAGCAGGCGACGCGGTGGCGGGGATCGCTGTTTGGCACCGCAGACAGTTGCGGAACCGATTGATTGCATTCCGCCCGTGCCAAGGTGCAGCGGGGCGCAAACGGGCAGCCGGGCGGACGGCGACCGGGCTCTGGCGGCGTGCCTGCAATCGACGCAAGCCGCGCCATCGGCTGATCCGCAAGTGTCGGCAAAGACGCCAGCAAGCCGCGCGTGTAGGGGTGGGTGGGGCGGTCAAAAATCATCTCGACGGGCGCATCTTCGACCACGGTTCCCGCGTAAAGCACCGCAATCCGGTCCGCCAGCCCCGCGATCAGCGCAAGGTCATGGGTGATCCAGACCACGGACATGTCGGACAGTTTCTTGAGATCGCGCAC
The DNA here is from genome assembly GCA_964497815.1 of uncultured Cypionkella sp. Taxonomy (GTDB): domain Bacteria; phylum Pseudomonadota; class Alphaproteobacteria; order Rhodobacterales; family Rhodobacteraceae; genus Cypionkella. The sequence goes on along the minus strand of CAZCFC010000019.1, from coordinate 2,060 downwards.
CAGATCCACGATCTGGGCCTGAATGGTCACATCCAATGCGGTGGTCGGTTCGTCCGCAATCAGCAGCTTTGGCCCACCGGCAAGCCCCATCGCAATCATCACCCGCTGACGCATGCCGCCTGAAAGTTCGTGCGGATAGGCGGTCATGCGGGCCTTCGGGCTTGGAATCCCGACCATCACCAACAGCTCTTCGGCGCGGGCAAGTGCCGCCGGTTTTTTCAGCCCCTTTTGATAGATCAGCGCCTCGGCGATCTGGTCACCGATCCGCATCACCGGGTTCAGGCTGGTCATCGGGTCCTGAAAGATAAAGCCGATCTCGGCGCCGCGCAGCTTGCGCAACTCGCGCGGCGACATTTTCAGCAGGTCCACCCCGCCGAAATGCGCGGTGCCACCGGTGGCCTTGATCCGGTTCGGCAAGAGGCCCACCAGCGACAGCATGGTCAGGCTTTTGCCGCAGCCGGATTCACCAACGATGCCAAGGCTTTCGCCCTGCCTGATGCTAAGATTGATGCCATCCACCACACGGGCAAGACCGTCATCGCGCGCGATGTCTATGGTCAGTCCCTTGATTTCCAAAAGCGCAGTCATTTTTGCCCTTTCGGGTTCAGTGCGTCGTTCAGACCGTCACCCAGAAAATTGAAAGCCACAGTCACCACGGCCAGAACGGCGGCGGGGGCGACCAGAAGATGCGGATAGTTTGTCCAGACCCGAAGTCCGTCCGAGATCATGTTGCCCCAGCTGGGTGTCGGCGGATTGACCCCGACGCCCAGAAAGGAAAACGCGCTTTCCAGCACCATCGCAGTGCCAAGCCCCGCCGAGACCGCAACAATCAATGGCCCCATGGCGTTGGGCAGCACATAGCGCAGCAAGATGATCCGGTTGGTCAGCCCCAGCGCCCGCGCGGCCGTGACATAGGGCCGGTTGCGGATCGACAGAACCTGCGCACGCACCAATCGCGCATAGGGTGGCCATGAAATCAGCGCCATGGATCCGAACACCAGCACGAAATCGACCAGCGCCGAATTGCGCCAGATCGGGTTGAAGCTGTGTTGATACATCGCCTCCATCCAGGTGCTGATCGGCTGTTTCAGCGATGCGTTGATGACAACAACCAGCAGCAGTTGCGGCACGGACATGGTCATATCGGTGAACCACATCATCAGCCGGTCAAAGGTGCCGCCATAGAACCCGGCAATGGCGCCAAGGATAACCCCGATCGAAAAGGCAATCGCCGTCACACAGACCGCCACCAGAAACGCGGTGCGCGCGCCATAGATCACCCGACTGATCACATCGCGGCCCAGATCGTCCGTGCCGAAGGGATGGTCGAACGACGGCGGAAAGTTGCGGGCATCAAGGTTCTGGCTCAGGAAATCATAGGGGGTGATCCACGGGCCGATCATGGCCACCGCCAGCAGAATAAGCACGATCACAAGGCCCGTGACCGCCAGTTTGTTGCGGCGCAGGCGTTTCCACGCGTCGCTCCACAGGTTGGTCGGACGATCATTCGACATCAGCGCGCCTCCTTCGAACCTGCGGCACGCGGGTCCAGCAGCGGGTAAAGCAAATCCACCATCAGGTTCGATGCCATCACAAGGAAGGACCCGATCAATGTTATGGCAAGGATCACAGGGAAGTCGGAATTGATCAGCGCCTGCACGGTCAGACGACCAAGGCCCGGAAGGCCGAACACCAGTTCGACAAAGATCGCGCCGTTGACGATGGTGATCATGATCAGTCCCAACTGCGTCACAACAGGGGTCAACACCGGCCGCAGGATGTGGCGCAGGGCGACCATATGTTCGGGCACGCCTTTGGCGCGGGCAGAGCGCACGTAATCCTCGCTCATGACTTCGATCACGGCGGCGCGGGTCTGGCGCAGGATCAAGGCGATGGGCTGAAAGGACAGCACAATCAGCGGCAGCAGAATGCGCAGATCGAACAGGCCGCCCCACCCATATGGCACCGCGCCATCCGGCAGCACCATGATCAGCAGCACCATCAGTAGCGGCCCCGCGACATAGGCGGGTATCGCCCAAAGCGTCACAGCCGTGCCGAGG
>CAZCFC010000018.1:0-20578 GCA_964497815.1 uncultured Cypionkella sp. | reverse complement strand
GACGCTTATGGCGGAACCGGGGCGGGTTTATCTGGAAATGGGGCCGGGGCGGGCGCTGTCGTCGCTGGCGCAGGCGAATGGGGTGGCACAGGGGCAGGTCATCGCGGCGCTGCGCCATCCGGAACAGAAGATGGCCGATGACGCCTGGCATATGGCGGCGGTGGCGCGGCTGTGGGCCTGCGGCGTACCGGTGGACTGGGAGTCGATCTGGGGCGGGGCGCGGCGCAACCGGGTGGTGCTGCCGGGCTATGCGTTTCAGCGCAAGCCGTATTTCATCGAACCGGGCAAGGCCACGATTGAGGCGCAGGCGCTGCCTGTGCGGATTGACGATATGGCGCATTGGGGTTGGAAACCGCATTGGCGACCCGCAAGTGCCGGGTTTGATCTTGAGGGCGATCTTGCCGATACCAAGCCGGAAAGCTGGCTGATCTTCAGCGATGCCGAGGGGCTTGGCGCGGATTGCGCGGCGCGGCTGCGGGCTGCGGGGCATCGGGTGACAACGGTGCGCGCGGGGGATGGATTTGGCCGCGACGGGGCGGGCGGCTATGTGCTGGCACCGGACCGGGGCCGCGAAGGCTATGATCTGCTGATCCGCGATCTGGTGGCGCAGGGGCAGGCCCCGACCCGGATTGCACATTTCTGGCTGGTGACACGGGCAGAGACATTCCGTGCGGGCAGCAGTTTCTTCCACCGCAATCTGGAGCAGGGGTTTTACAGCCTGTTGTTTCTGGCCCAGGCCATGGCCGAGGAAAACCTGCCGCGCCCGATCCATATGACGGTGGTGACAACCGGGGCCGTGCAGGTGAAGACCGAGGCGCTGTCTTATCCTGAAAAGGCAACGGTGCTTGGTCCGCTGCGGGTGATCCCGCGCGAGGTGCCGGGCGTGACGGTGGCGTCGTTGGACGTGGTTCTGCCGGGGCCGCGCAAAGCCCTGGACGCGCTGACGGGGCAGGTGCTTGAGGATCTGCTGGCCGCACCTGCGGCGGCGGTTCTGGCCCTGCGCGGCGAGCGGCGGTTTGAACTGGGGCTGAAGGCCGTGGCCTTGCCAGAGGCGACGTTCGCGTTGCCAGGGCGCGCGCATGTGCTGATCACCGGCGGGTTTGGTGGTATTGGCCTGACCATTGCCGAGGATATGATCCGCCGCTTTGGCGCGCAGATCACCCTGATTTCCAGAAGAAATTTGCCAGACCGGGGCACGTGGGGCCGCTATCTGGCGGCGCATGACCCGGGCGATCCGATTGCGCGGTGCATTCTGGCGGTGCAAAGGCTTGAGGCGCTGGGCGGGCAGGTGTTCGTGGCCCCGGCGGATGTTTGCAACGTTGAAGACATGAAGGCGGCGGTGGCCATCGGTACGCAGCGCTTTGGTGCGGTACGGGCGGTGATCCATGCGGCGGGCGTTGTGGCTGACGGCCCCTTGATGATCAAGACCCCGGCGCAGGTTGAGGATGTCTTTGCGCCCAAGTTGCACGGCACTTTGGTGTTGGACCGGCTGTTCCCGGACGGGTCGATTGATCTGCTGGTGCTGTTTGCATCGACCTCAACCGTGACCGGGCCTGCGGGGCAGATCGACTATGTCGCGGCAAATGAGTTTCTGAACGCCTTTGCGAAATCGCGGGCAGGGGGGAAGACGCGCGTTCTGGCGCTGAACTGGGGGATATGGACCGGAGTTGGCATGGCCGCCGAGGCTTTGGCCGACCGCACCGGGGAACGGCCCGTTGCGCCGCCTGTGCCGATTGACGCGCCGATGCTGGATGAGGCGACGTTTGATGCGTCCGGAAACCGGGTGTTCACGGCGCGTTATGGCGTTGATCGCTGGGTGCTGGATGGGCACCGCACCAAGGCGGGGCAGGCGTTGATCCCGGGCACCGGCACGATCGAGATTGCCGCCGAGGCGCTGCGGGCGCAGGGGGAAGCCGGGGCGTTCGAGTTGCGGGATCTGTATTTCTTCCGGCCGCTGACTGTGGCGGACGGCGAAGTGCGCGATGTACGCGCCCGGCTGATCCGCAGTGATGAGGGCTATGGGTTCGACCTGCGCTCTGCCATCACTGTGCAGGGCCGCGTGGGCTGGCAGTTGCATGCGCAGGCCCGCGTTCTGCCCGCAGCGGGGCCTGCGCAGCTTGATCTGGCTGCGATCGCGTCGCGACTGCCGGTGCCCGAGCAGGGCTGCGGGCTGGTCAGTCCGCAAGAGGCGCACCTGGCCTTTGGTCCGCGCTGGCGGGTGATCCGGTCGCGGGCTCTTGGCGCGGGCGAGGGCCTGGCAACGCTGGCCCTGCCTGCGCCATTTGCCGCCGAAGCGGGGCCGTGGATCCTGCACCCCGCGCTGATGGATCTGGCGACGGGCTGGGCCATGGGGTTGATCGAAGGGTATCAACCGGATCATCTGTGGGTTCCGATGTCATATGCGCGCATCCGGGTGCTGCGGGCCCTGCCGTCACAGATTGTCTCGTGGGTTCGCAATGCCGGGCCGAACCGGACCAGCGACCCGACGGCGCGATTTGACGTGACACTGGCCACGCCCGAGGGCGAGGTTTGCGTCGAGATCGAGGGCTTTTCGATCCGGCGGCTTGAGGGGGCCCTGGCCTTTGCCATGCCCGACCCGCGCGAGTTGGAGTTTGACGCCGGCGCTGTACAAAAGCCACTGTCGCCCGCCGAAGAGCGGCTTTTGACCGCGTTCAGCATGGGCATTCGCCCGGATGAGGGCGCTGCGGCTTTTGCCCGCGCGGTGGCATTGGGCGGCAGTCAGGTGATCGTGTCGTCGTTGGACCTGCCCGCGCTGATCCGTCAGACCGCCGAGGCCGAAGCGGCCCGGGTTGAAGGCCAAAGCTTTCAGCGCCCCGATCTGGACACGGATTACGTTGAGCCGCGCAATGATATCGAGCGTTCCCTGGTTGGATTCTGGCAAGACTTGCTGGGGGTGGCGCAGGTTGGCGTCGAGGACAGCTTTTTTGATCTGGGTGGGCATAGCCTGATTGCGGTGCGGCTGTTTGCCATGGTGAAGAAAGCCTACCGCGTTGATTTTCCGATCTCGGTGTTGTTTGAGGCCCCGACGATTGCGCGCTGTGCGGCGCTGATTTCCGAGCAGATCGGCGAGGTGGCAGAGGCGCAGCCAAAGACCCCGGCGCGGCGGTTCACGCATCTGGTGCCGATGCATCAGGGCGAAGGCGGGACGAAAGCACCGTTCTTCCTGGTGGCGGGGATGTTCGGTAACGTCTTGAATCTGCGACATCTGGCGCAGCTTTTGGGGGGGGATCGGCCGTTTTACGGACTGCAGGCGCGGGGGCTGTATGGGGATGCAGCCCCCCATACCTCGTTGCCCGAGGCGGCGCAGGATTACATCGCCGAATTGCGGCAGGTGCAGCCGCGTGGCCCCTATATGCTGGGTGGTTTTTCAGGCGGTGGGTTGACCGCCTGGGAAATGGCGCAACAGTTGGAGGCTGCGGGCGAGGTTGTGTCGGTTCTGGTGCTGCTGGACACGCCGCTGCCGCTGCGACCTGCGCTGTCACGGGCGGACAAGGCCTTGATCAAATGGGCAGAATTGCGGGCCAAGGGGCCGGGCTATCTGGTTGACTGGGCGCGGGCGCGCTGGGCTTGGGAGATGCAGAAACATGCGCCCAAAGTGGTGGAAAACGGCGATGCGCAGTTCCACAACGCGGCGATCGAGGCGGCATTCCGGGCCGCGTTGCCAGCCTATGCGATGCCATCCCGAATGGGGACAACCGTGCTGTTTCGTCCGGCGCTGGATCGGGCCTGGGCGGTGACCGGGGGGCGGTGGGTCAGCCATGCCAAGGAATATGTGTTTGAAGACAATGACCTGACCCAATTCGCGCCTGCATTGGAGGTGATCGAGGTGCCGGGGGATCACGATTCCATGGTGCTGGAACCCAACGTGCGGGTGCTTGCGGCACGCCTGCGGTCGGTAATCCGTTTGGCCGAGGCGGGCGGAGCCGGGCAGGATCTGGGCCGCGTGGTGCGTTTTTCGACGGCGGCGAAATGATGCGGTTGCTGACGGTCATCCTGAACTGGCGCACGCCCGAAATGACGCTGCAATCGGCCGAAGCGGCCTTGCAGGCACTGGAGGGTATCGAAGGCGCGCTGGTGATCGTGGACAATGACTCGGGCGATGGGTCTTATGAACGGATGTTCACAGAAGTGCGGGCGCGCGGCTGGCATACCGGTCCACAATCGGTGCGGGTTCTGCAATCGGGACGCAATGGCGGTTTTGGCGCGGGCAACAACTTTGGCATCCGCGCGGGAATGCCGGACGGCGCGCCGCCAGAGTTCGTTTATATCCTGAACTCGGATGCCTTCCCCGAGCGTGGGGCAATTGCCGCGCTGCTGGCGCATCTGCAGGCCCACCCCCAGACGGGTTTTGCGGGCAGCTTTATCCATGGCCCAGACGGCGCACCCCACCGCACCGCCTTCCGGTTCCCGTCGGTCGCGGCCGAGTTTGAGGCACAGATCCGCTTGGGTCCCGTCAGCCGCCTGTTGCGCAATTCCATCGTCGCACAGCCGATTCCGCAAGCGACCTGTCAGGTGGATTGGTTGGCCGGCGCAAGCCTGATGATGCGGCAATCGGTGCTGGATCAAATCGGTTTGTTCGACGAGACATTCTTTCTGTATTTCGAGGAAACTGATCTTTGCCGTCGCGCGGCCAAGGCTGGTTGGCCGACCGACTATGTGCTGGAAAGCCGGGTCGTGCATATCGGGTCGGCCAGCACGGGCATGAAGGAATGGCGACGGATTCCGGGCTTCTGGCTGGACAGCCGCTTGCACTATTTCGTGAAAAACCATGGCAGGGCATATGCTTGCGCCGCGACTCTTTCGCATATCGCAGGCGGACTGTTGTGGCGCGCGCGGCTTGTGATCCAGAGCAAGGACCGGGGCGATCCGCCGTGTTATCTGAAGGACCTGACCGGACATGCACTGCACGCCGGAGTGAAATCGCTGTTCCGGGGGCGCGTGGCCCCTGATCCAACCCGCCCCCTTTAGGGGCAAGGACCCGTCATGACCCAGTTTTCCGCCCTTCTGATCGGCAATGAATCCCTGACCCAGCAATGCGGTGCCATGCTTTTGGCGCGCGGACATAGCCTGTCCTGCGTGGTGACGCGCAACGCCGAGGTCCGCAAATGGGCGCTGGCACAGGGCTTGCGGGTTGAGGCCCGGGTGCAGGATGTGCCGGGGCAGACCGTCGATTGGCTGCTGTCGGTGGCGAACTTGTCGGTGATCCCCAAGGCGGTTCTGGCCTGCGCCAGCAAAGGGGCGGTGAACTTTCACGACGGCCCCCTGCCACGACATGCCGGGTTGAACGCCCCTGTCTGGGCGATCTTGAACGGAGAAGCACAGCATGGAATCTCTTGGCACCTGATGACCGGTGGCGTTGATGAGGGCGACGTTCTGGAACAGCGCGCGTTCGACATTGCCCCGCATGACACCGCGTTAACCCTGAACACGCGCTGTTTTGAGGCCGCGATTGACAGTTTTCCCGCGCTGCTGGCGCAACTGGAAAGTGGCGTTCTGGCGCGCAAACCGCAGGACATGACGCAGCGCAGCCTGCATCTGCGTCATGACCGCCCGGCTGCGATGGGGCGGATTGATTTCACCCAAAGCGTCAAAGCGGTGCTGCGGCTGGTGCGGGCGCTGGACCATGGGCGGTACTGGAATCCGCTGTCGACGGCCAAGATTGCCACATCGGACCGCGTCCTGAATGTGGGTGCGGCTGAACGGGCCGACGGCGCGGGCGCACCGGGCACCGTACTGGCGGTGGACGACTCGGGGCTGGTGGTGGCCTGCCAAGACGGCGCCGTGCGGTTAATGAAATTGACCTGTCAAGACAATGGCCTGGCCGTGCGGCCCGGGGGTGTGACAGATGTGGTTTTGCCGCCGATACCGGCCGGATTGACCGAATCGCTGGCGGCGGTTGTGCCGTTTGAGGCGGGGCTTCGCCAGGCGCTTTTGGCACTGCAACCGGCCGTGGTGCCGGGGACGGCCGGCGGCAGCGGTTGGGCATCGGCCCCCCTGTCGGGGGCGTTGGAGGTGTTGGCTCTGGCTGCTGCGCGCGCCTTGGGTCAGGGGGCGGTTGATCTGGCGTTGGCGCGTGCCGGGCTGCCCGGTTACATCAGCGCCTGGGTGCCGCTTCGGGTTGAAGCTGTGGGTGACATTGCTGCGGCGCGCGGGGCGGTTGCTGCGGCGATGACGGCGGCCGCACCGGGGTTTGCGCTGGATCTGATGACGCGGGATGTGGCGCTTGCGGGGCTGCAGGTGCCGCAGATGGCCCTGTCAGAGGCAGGGCCGGTGACAGGAAGCGTGGTGACCCTGACGCCCACTGCGCTGCTTTATGATGCGGCACGGATGACGCCGGAGGAGGCAGGCGCGCTTGCGGCACGGATCGCCCATGTGGCGGCCGAAATGTCAGCGGGCGGCAGTTTCGATGCGGTTTCCAGCCTGACTGCCGCCGAGCGAAAGCAGGTCTTGCACGGTTGGAACCAGACCGCTGTGCCATTTGTGAACATCTGTGTACATAGCGCGTTTGAAGCGCAGGTGAAGCGCACGCCGGATGTGGTTGCGCTGGTGTGCGAAGAGGCGTCGTTAACCTATGCGCAGTTGAACGCGCGGGCGAACCGGGTTGCGCATGTGCTGATCGACATGGGGGTGCGACCCGGGACGCTGGTGGGGCTGTGCACACATCGCAGCCTTGACTTGCTGATCGGAGCCCTGGGGATTCAGAAGGCTGGTGGGGCCTATGTGCCGATGGATCCGGCCTATCCCGCTGATCGAATAGCACTTTATATTGAGGATTCAGCCTGTCCGGTGATCGTTACCCAGTCGGCCATTGCTGTGGGCTTGCCGACACATGCCGCGCAGGTGCTGTGCCTTGATACTGATGGCCGGCCCCCGATGGCGCTTGATTCCAATCCCGATACGGGCGTCAACCCTGCCGATCTGGCATATATGATTTACACTTCTGGCTCTACCGGGCGGCCAAAGGGCGTGATGGTCGAACATCGGAATGTCGCAAATTTCTTTGCGGGAATGGATCAGCGGATCGGCCCCGATGGCGGGGTTTGGCTTGCGGTGACGTCGCTGTCCTTCGATATTTCAGTACTTGAACTGTTCTGGACGCTGTCGCGCGGGTTCAAGGTGGTGCTGACCAGTGATGAAAACCGGGCACTGGTGTCGGGGGGGCGCATTTCGTCGTCCCAGAAGATGGAATTTTCGCTGTACTACTGGGGCAACGATGATGGGGTTGGCCCCAAAAAATATGAATTGCTGTTGGAGGGCGCAAAGTTCGCGGATTCCCATGGCTTTTGCGCCGTCTGGACCCCCGAGCGGCACTTCCACGCCTTTGGAGGGCCCTATCCGAACCCGTCAGTGACGGGCGCTGCGGTGGCGGCAGTGACGAAAAACATTGGGGTGCGGGCTGGCTCTTGTGTGGTACCGCTGCATCATCCCGCGCGGATTGCCGAGGATTGGGCGGTGATCGACAATTTGACGAACGGTCGTGCAGGAATCGCTGTCGCCTCGGGCTGGCACCCGGATGACTTTGTTCTTCGGCCGGAAAACACCCCCCCGAACAACAAGAAAGCGATGTTCGCGGCGACCGAACAGGTGCGGCGACTGTGGCGTGGCGAGACGGTAGAGTTTCCAACGACAACTGGCACGCTTGCCGTTGTGACACAGCCGCGTCCTGTGTCGAAAGACCTGCCGATCTGGGTGACAACGGCCGGCAATCCCGAGACATGGCGAGAGGCGGGGGCGATTGGCGCAAACGTGTTGACGCACCTGCTTGGCCAAACCATCGACGAAGTTGCAGGCAAGATAAAGCTTTATCATCAAGCGCTTCGCGATGGCGGCTTTGATCCGGCGCAGTTCACTGTAACGCTTATGCTGCACACCTTTGTGGGGCGTGACCGTGAGCAGGTGAGGCGCACCGCCGAAGGCCCGATGAAGGCCTATCTTGGCGCTGCGACCGCTTTGGTCAAGCAATATGCCTGGACCTTTCCGGCGTTCAAGAAGCCGCCGGGCGTGACCAATCCGATGGACATCGACACGCGTGATCTGTCGCCCGAGGACACCGAAGCTATCCTTGATTTCGCGTTCCATCGCTATTTTGAGGATTCCGGTCTGTTTGGCACAGTTGAGGATGCCTTGGCGCGGGTTGAACAACTGAAGCGCATCGGTGTGACAGAAGTGGCCTGTCTGGTGGATTATGGCATCGCGCCGCAGAAGGTTCTGGAGGGGTTGTACCCACTTGCCGAGGTGGTTCAGCGCGCCAACGCAGGCGGAGGGGTTGAGGCCGATGATTTTTCCATTGCGGCGCAGGTGATCCGCCATGCGGTGACGCATCTGCAATGTACACCGTCAATGGCTCGGATGATCGCAATGAACGATGAGTCACGAATGGCGCTGTCTGGCGTGAAAACCGTTTTGTTGGGCGGCGAAGCGCTGCCCGCCGCTTTGGTGGCGGACCTGCGGGCGGCGACCCCGGCGCGGCTACTGAACATGTACGGGCCGACCGAGACCACGATCTGGTCTTCGACCGAGGATGTCGGCCAGGAACAAGGCATCGTGAACATTGGCAAGCCCTTGGCAAATCAGCAAATGTACGTCCTGGATGAGGCGATGAACCCGGTGCCACCGGGTACTCCGGGTGAATTGTGGATCGGCGGACATGGTGTGACGCGCGGCTACTGGCAACGCCCAGATCTGACGGCCGAGCGATTTATGACCGATCGGTTTGTTATCCCGGAACATGCGGCCCCATGGGGCGCGCGAATGTATCGGACCGGCGATCTGGTGCGCTGGCGGTCGGACGGAAAGATCGATTTTCTTGGCCGTGCCGATCATCAGGTTAAACTGCGCGGTTATCGGATTGAACTGGGTGAGATAGAGTCAGTTCTGGAGCAACAAGCCGGTGTCAAGCAGGCGGTTGTCATGGCGCGTGAGGACGTGCCAGGTGATCTGCGGCTTGTCGCCTATCTGACGGGAACGGCGCATGAGGCGGGGCTGCGGGCCGAATTGACCGCGATTTTGCCCGAACATATGGTGCCTGCCCATTTCATCTTTCTTGATGCGTTCCCCCTGACACCCAACCGGAAAGTGGATCGCAAGGCTTTGCCGCTGCCGATTAGCAAACCATTGGATAATATAGATTTTGTCGCCCCGACGTCGGACGTGGAAGGTCAGATTGCCGCAATCTGGGCGCGCGTTCTGGGGGTGCCAAAGGTGGGCGCGAAGGACAACTTCTTTGCGCTGGGGGGGCATTCCTTGCTTGCGGTACAGGCGCATCGAGAAATTCGGGAAAGACTTGGCGCTGCAAAGCTGTCAATCACCGATATTTTCCGCTTTCCAACCTTGCAGGCATTGGCGGCCCATCTGGACGATCGGCCCAAGGGGGCAGCAACCGCGGCCCCAATTTCAGATCGCGCCGATGCGCGGCTGGATGCCATGTCGCGCCGTCGCGCGATGCGGGCCGGGCGCCCCGAGGGCTGACGCCAGCAAAGGCGGCTTGCATGAGGTGATGCAGGCCGCCAAACTGCGCTCAGCGCGTGAAAACGCCAAAGGTGGCCAGCGGCATCCGGCGCAGCATCGCCGCATAGGTGACCGAATAAATCCCGCCCCCTTGCCCGCCCCTCTGATTGACGGGCAACGGATCATAGATGCGCAAAGTTGTGCTGTTACCATCGGCGGCGTGTGAACCCCGCGTGCCAACAACCACCACATAATGCCCGGCAGAGCCATTGCCCTGCCGATAGCTGCCGGGACGCCACAGCAATTCCATCATCACGGGGCCACGCTGCAGCATTGAAATCAACGACGACACGGGCCAGGATTGCGGCGGCCGATAGGTAAGGCCATGGATCAAGGCAAAAGCCGTGTGGACTGCAAGCCTTTGACCACGCTCACTTTCATTGATCAGCGATCCCTGCAGGTTCAACAGCCGCTGTGGCGTGCCCATCTGAATCACACCCACCGTTGCGTTTTTAAGCATGGCTGTCGCAGCAGCCCAACAGGTGGTTGCCGTTGGCTGCGAGACGTAGGTCACATTGTGTAAGATCGGTGCGGCCGCTTCGGTATTATAAAGCGCATCAAGCGTGCCGGGCCCTGCAATACCGTCCTCTTCCAGCCAATTTGCCCTTTGAAAGGCGCGCACAGCCAGTTCGGTTTGTGCCGTCATGACACCATTGACGATAAGGTTCGGGCTTGGATTCAAGCGGCTGTTCAGCGCCAGTTGCATATCGCGGACAAAAGGCCCGGAAGAGCCGGGGCGCAAAACAACGTTCCGCATCAAACGCCTCCAACCCAATATGTTTTCAGCAAAAAATCACCTAAAAGCCAATGTAACAACCGTATTGCAAAGGCGACACCCGCTCAAGCCCTCCTTTGGAATGTGCTTATGCGGCAATGATTTTCCGTGATTTGGCGGCAAGTCCGGTCTAGGTTGAAAGAGGCTGGCATAGGAGAGCCATTCATGAACAAAATCATTGCCTTGATCTGCGTCATAAGTTGGTCCGGTTTTTGGGCCTTTGGCTACCTTGCCTTGTCGGCCAGCACGACAGATACGCGGCAACTGACCATTGCCACTGTTTTGGCCGCTGTGGGGTTTTTGACTGGCATCATCACCTATATCGCGCTGGCACGGAAGGCGCGCTAAGCGACAAGACCGGGCCGCTTGATTGCCGCTGCTGCCTCAAGCACCAAGGGGCGCAGGCCAACACCGCCCGAATCCAGCACTTCAAACAGCTGGCGACGCATCCGAGGCTCCCAGAAGTCATTGATATGAGAAGAAAAAAGAGACACTCCTTCGTCATGGGGTTTGGACTCCATGAATTTGGCGATCTGGTTGGCCATGTAGATCAGTTTGGCGTGGGGGCCGTCATGCGACATGGGCGCTCTCCTTGGCAATGCGGTCGGTGTGGGTGTAGGCCTCGAAACGGTCGGGGCGGGCAAGGGCAATCAGGGTGATGCCTGCCGCCTCGGCCATCGCAACGGCCTGCGCGGTTGGTGCAGAAACGGCGATCAGCATGGGCATTCCCAAGGCGGCGACCTTTTGAACCATGTCGATCGAGACACGACTGGTCAGCAAAACCGCACCATCAGCATGTGGGCTGCAGATCAAATGGCCGACCAGCTTGTCCAGCGCGTTGTGGCGACCGACATCTTCGCGGCAAGTCAGCAGGCGGCCTGACCAGAACCCTGCGGCATGAACGGCCCGCGTCTTGTCATGCAGTGGCTGCGCTGCTGGCAAAGCTGCAATCGCGGCCATGATTTCTTGCGGCGACATGTGGAACGTGCTGCCCGGCACCATTTGCGGGCGGCGCGTGGCCTCTTCAAGGCTGTCAATACCACAAAGACCGCACCCAACCGGGCCTGCCATCGTGCGCCGACGCCTGGACAGGCGCGCCTCGGCCTCATGTGTCAACCAGATTTGCACATCCAGGCCATGCGGGGTTTCGACGATCTCAAGACTTTGAATTTCTTCGGGTTTTGCGATGCCTTCTGTAAGCGCGAAGCCATACGCAAAGTCTTGCAGGTCGGCGGGCGTGGCCATCATCACCGCTTGGGTGGTGCCGTTGAACGAAAGGGCTATCGCCACTTCTTCCGGCAGCTCACGGCTGCCGGAACTGTCAGCGCCCCTCCCAAAGGAGAGGCGCGGCAGGGGGCGGTGCGTCTTCATCACTCGGCCGCTGCGATCCGGCGCGATCTTGTGGCCTGAGCGGTATATTCGCTTTGCCACTCGGACGGACCGTTGCTTGGCGATACCTGAACGGCAGTTACCTTATACTCAGGGCAGTTGGTGGCCCAATCCGAATAATCGGTCGTAATGACGTTCGCCTGTGTGTCGGGATGGTGGAAAGTGGTATAGACCACCCCCGGATTGACGCGATCCGTGATCTTGGCGCGCAACGACGTGTCGCCAGAGCGGCTTGCAAGACGCACAAAGTCACCATCCTTGACGCCACGCACTTCGGCATCGTGGGGGTGAATCTCCAGCACATCCTGATCATGCCAGACCACGTTTTCGGTGCGCCTGGTTTGCGCGCCGACATTGTATTGCGACAGAATCCGTCCTGTGGTCAGCAGCAGCGGGAAGCGTGGGCCGGTCTTTTCATCGGTTGCAACATATTCGGTGTTGATGAACTTGCCCTTGCCACGCACAAACCCATCAACGTGCATCAGCGGGGTGCCATCCGGAGATTTCGCGTTGCAGGGCCATTGAACCGAACCTTTCTCCTCCAGCAAATCATAGGACACACCGGCAAAGGACGGGGTCGTCATTGCGATTTCGTCCATGATTTGAGAGGGATGCGTGTAGGTCCACCCCGCCCCCATCGCGTTGGCGAACATCTGTGTCACTTCCCAATCCGCAAAGCCATTACGCGGTGCCATGACCTTGCGCACGCGGTTGATCCGCCGTTCAGCATTTGTGAACGTTCCTTCCTTTTCAAGGAAAGTTGAGCCGGGCAGGAAGACATGGGCGTAATTTGCAGTCTCATTCAGAAACAAATCATGCACAATCACGCAATCCATCGCGGCCAGACCTGCGGCGACGTGCTTGGTATCGGGATCGGACTGCAGGATATCTTCACCCTGACAGTAAAGTCCTTTGAACGTGCCCTCGACCGCGGCATCCAGCATGTTCGGAATTCGAAGTCCCGGCTCGTCGTCAATTTTTACACCCCAAAGGGATTCGAAAATCCCGCGCACTTCTGCGCCCTTGACGTGGCGATAGCCTGGCAGCTCATGCGGGAACGACCCCATGTCGCACGAGCCCTGCACATTGTTTTGCCCGCGAAGTGGGTTCACGCCCACGCCGGGACGGCCAATGTTCCCGGTCAGCATCGCAAGGTTGGCGATGCCGATCACCGTGGTTGAACCCTGAGAATGTTCTGTGACTCCAAGGCCATAATAGATCGCCCCATTGCCCCCCATGGCGTAAAGCCGGGCTGCCGCGCGCACTTCATCGGCCTTCACACCCGTCAGTAACTCTACCGCTTCGGGCGCGTGATGCGGCTGACTGACGAATTCCGCATAGTCCTGAAACTCGTCCCAATCGCAGCGTTCCTGAATGAAGCTTTGGTTATACAAACCTTCGGTCACAATCACGTGCGCCAGTGCTGTAACAATGGCCACATTGGTGCCCGGCGTCAGCGCCAAGTGATGCGCGGCCTTGATGTGCGGGCTTTCCACCATATCCGTCCGGCGCGGATCAACAACGATCAGCTTCGCGCCCTTGCGCAGGCGCTTTTTCAAGCGGCTTGCGAAAACGGGGTGGCCGTCAGTCGGGTTTGCGCCAATGATGATGACAACATCGGTATGTTCAACAGAATCAAAGTCTTGTGTTCCGGCCGAGGTTCCAAGCGTTTGGCCCAAACCATAGCCGGTTGGCGAATGGCAAACGCGGGCGCAGGTATCCGTATTGTTGTTCATGAATACAGCGCGCGTCAGCTTTTGTACCAGATAGGCTTCTTCATTCGTACAGCGGGACGAGGTGATCACGCCAACAGAATGACGGCCATGCTTGGCAATGATGCCCTTCATCCGGTTGGCCGTGAACGCCATAGCCTCGGCCCAGGACACTTCCTGCCACGGGTCGTTGATGCTGTCGCGGATCATCGGATTCAGGATGCGATCCTTGTGGCTGGCATAGCCATAGGCGAAGCGACCCTTGACGCAGGAGTGGCCCCGGTTGGCCTTGCCGTGCTTGTAGGGGACCATCCGCACCAGTTCATCACCGCGCATTTCGGCCTTGAAACTGCAGCCGACGCCGCAATAGGCACAGGTCGTTATGACCGAGCGTTCGGGCGTGCCGATCTCGATGATGGACTTTTCCTGCAGTGTTGCGGTTGGGCAGGCCTGCACACAAGCGCCACAAGACACGCAGTCCGAGGTCAGGGCGGTGTCGGTCTTGGCGCCGAACGAAACACGGCTGTCAAAGCCGCGGCCTTCGATGGTCAACGCGAAGGTGCCTTGCACCTCTTCGCAGGCCCTAACACACCGGGAACAAACGATACATTTCTGCGGATCATAGCTGAAATAGGGATTGGAATCGTCCCGGGGTATGTAGTGGGGGTTGGCGATACCCGAGGTGTTTTTTGCCTTGAAATGTGTCTCAACCGCTTCGTAGCGCACGTCGCGCAGGCCGACGGCGCCTGCCATGTCCTGCAATTCACAATCGCCATTGGCCGAGCAGGTGAGGCAATCGAGCGGGTGATCCGAAATGTAAAGCTCCATCACGCCCCGCCGCAATTGCTTCAGTTTGGCGTTCTGGGTGTGGACTTTCAGCCCCGGTGCAACGGGGGTTGTGCACGAGGCAGGGGTGCCGTTGCGGCCTTCGATTTCGACAAGGCAAAGCCTGCAGGATCCGAAGGCGTCGATGCTGTCGGTGGCGCACAGCTTTGGCACGGAAATGCCGATTTCTGCCGCGGCACGCATGATCGAGGTGCCTTCCGGCACGGTGATGTCAAAGCCGTCGATGGTCAATGTGACCATTTGTTTTGATTTGGCCGCGGGCGTGCCAAAATCGCGGTCGGGAAGGATGAAATCTTTCATTCGGCGGCTTCCTTCATGGTGTTGAAGTCGTCTGGGAAGTGGGTCAGCGCGGACAGGACGGGGTAGGGGGTGAAGCCGCCCAAAGCGCAAAGTGAGCCACTTTTCATGGTGCTGCAAAGGTCGGTCAAAAGTGGAATTGCGTCGGCATCGCCGCGCACGATGCGGTCGACCGTTTCGACGCCGCGCACCGCTCCGATGCGGCAGGGCGTGCATTTTCCACAGGACTCGATGGCGCAGAATTCCATGGCAAAGCGGGCCTGTTTCAACATGTCGGCGCTGTCGTCGAAAACGGTCAGACCGGCGTGGCCGATAAGACCTTCTTTGCCCGCGAATTCTTCATAGCCAAACGGCGTATCGAACAAGGCGCGCGGGAAATATGCGCCCAAGGGGCCGCCAACCTGAACCGCCTTGACCGGACGGCCCGAAGCCGTGCCGCCGCCGATTTTGTCAACGATTTCACCAAGAGTCAGGCCGAAGGCAATCTCGTACAGCCCGCCATGTTTGACGTTGCCGGCGATTTGCAGCGGGATGGTTCCGCGCGACCTGCCAAGGCCGAAATTCTTGTAATACTCGGCGCCTTTTTCGAAAATCACAGGCACGGAAGCCAATGAAATCACGTTGTTCACCACGGTCGGCTTGCCAAGAAAGCCTTCCAAAGCGGGCAGTGGCGGCTTGGCGCGGACAACGCCGCGCTTGCCTTCCAGGCTGTTCAGAAGGCTGGTTTCCTCGCCGCAGACATAGGCACCGGCACCGACGCGGATTTCGATGTCAAAGGCCGGGCCGATGCCCAGAACCGATGCACCAAGCAGACCTTCGGACTGGGCAATGGCGACGGCACGCTGCATGATGCCGATGGCAATCGGGTATTCTGAACGGATGTACACAAATCCCTTGCTGGCCCCGGTGGCGAGGCCCGCGATGATCATCCCTTCGATCAGGGTGAAGGGATCGCCCTCCATCAGCATCCGGTCGGCGAAGGTTGCACTGTCCCCTTCATCGGCGTTGCAGACGATGTACTTGCGGTCCGCCGGGGCCTCGGACACGGTTTTCCACTTGATCCCCGTGGGGAAGCCTGCGCCGCCGCGACCGCGCAGGCCCGAGTTCGTGACTTCGGTCACGATGGCGGCCTTGTCCAAGGCCAAGGCGCGGCTTAGACCGATCAGGCCACCTTGTGCTTTGTAATCATGCAGGGAAATCGGGTCAATCACGCCGACGCGGGCAAAGGTCAGGCGGGTTTGGGCGCGCATCCACGGCAGATCATCGGTCAGGCCCAAGGCTTTGGGATGCTGCGTCAGATCGCCAAACAAGGCAGGCACGTCGGCAAGGGTCATCGGGCCGAAGGCCATGCGGCCAGCGGGGGTTTCAACCTCGACCAGGGGCTCTAGCCAGACCATGCCGCGCGACCCATTCCGAACAAGCGTCAGGTTGATGCCTTTGGCGGCGGCTTGGGTGGTCAGGGCCAATGCGATTTCGTCAGCGCCAAGGGCAACGGCGGCAGAATCGAGCGGAAGGAAAATCTTCATTTCAAGTCCCCGACAATGGCGTCAATCCGGGCCTCATCGACCCGGCCGATCAGTTTGCCATCGACGATGGCGGCAGGGCCGCAGGCGCAGAGGCCAAGGCAGAATACCGGCTCTAGCGTGACACGGCCATCTTTGGTGGTTTCGTGCCATTCGATCCCAAGCGATTTTTGCGCATGGGCGGCGACACGGTCTGCGCCCATCGACTGGCAGGATTCGGCGCGGCACAGTTTCAGCACATGCGCGCCTGCGGGGCTTTCGCGGAAATCGTGATAAAAGCTCATGACGCCATGCACTTCGGCGCGGCTAAGGTTCAGATCCTTTGCGATGATCGGCAGGGCTGCCTGTGGGATATAGCCGAAGTCGGCCTGAATGGCGTGCAGGATCGGCAGCAACGCGCCTTCCATCCCTTTGTGGGCGTTGAGGATTTCCCCAACCCGGGCGGTGACGTCAACGGAATCAAGCATATCGGCGGCCCTTTGCTAGCGTGCGCCCGTGATACGCGGTTTCATAGGGAAATCAATATTGATATACCGTCGTTCGATAGGCATATCCTATCGACGTAGCCGCGCAGCCTCGTCCATCAAAGCCTGCAAGACCGGGGTTTGCGGGTCGCGTTTGGCGGTGATCAGGCCAACCAGATGCTCGGCTTCGGGTTCCACAATCGGAATGGCGGTCAGGCCCTGCCCGGCGAACATCTCGGCCAGTTTCATCGGCACCACTGACGCCCAATGACCTGATTTCACATGGGCGATCAGTGCAATGGTCGAATTGGACTCGACTGTTGGCGCCACCCGCGCGCCCACTTCGGCCAGATGCTGATTGACGATCCGGCGGTTTTGCATGTCGGCGGTCAGCAGGCAGAGCGGCTCTTGTGCCAGTTCGGCCCATGTCACGCGGGATTGGCCGGCCAACGGGGACTGCGGCGCACACAGATAGCGGTAGAATTCGGTGTACAGCGGGGTCTGGGTGACGCGGCCCAGCGGCTCGTTGTCAAGGTAAGTCAGGCCTGCGTCCAGCTCCAGGCTTTCGATGCCGGCCAGAATTTCGGCAGAGGTGCGGGACAGGATGGTGACGCGCATGTTGGGATGGCGGGCGGTGAATGGGGCGGTCAGATCTGCGACCATCGGCAAAGCGGTTGGAATGACACCGATGCGCAGGTTGCCCGACAGGCCCGCATGTACGCTGCGCATTTCGTCCTTCAGGGCGCGCATGTCGCCCACGATGCGGCGGGCCCAATCCAGTACTCGCTGACCTTCCGGAGTAAGTCCTTGAAACCGTGAGCCGCGAAAGACAAGTTGCACGCCAAGCTGATCCTCCAGCTGACGGATGGCGGAAGACAGGCTGGGTTGGGTCACGCGGCAAACCTCGGCTGCGCGGCCAAAATGACGCTCGTTCGCCAATGCGATGAACATTTCCAGTTTGTCGATCATGGGCGTCAGGGTGGCGGGGAAATTCACGGCGCGCAAGAGTGGACGCGCCGGAAGCTGATGGGCGGATATTTCGGCCAGTCCGTCAGGCGCAGGTTGTGCAAGGCGGGGGGACGCCCTACCTTTGCCCGATGATGATAGCGATCCCCTTCCTGAAACGACCGCCCATGGTGCCGGTAATCCGGCTTTCGGGTTCGATTGGCACCGGGCGCACGGCGCTGAGCGATGCCGGGCTGGCACCAACCATCGAGAAGGCCTTTCGAATGAAGCCAGCGGCGGTGGCCCTGGTGATCAACTCGCCGGGCGGCTCGGCGGTACAGTCCAGTCTGATCGCAGCACGAATCCGGCGATTGGCCGACGAAAAGGGCGTGCCGGTTCATGCCTTTGTCGAGGATGTGGCGGCGTCGGGTGGCTATTGGCTGGCTTGTGCGGCGGATCACATCTGGGTTGATCCCTCGTCTATTGTCGGGTCGATCGGGGTGATTTTCGCCTCGTTCGGATTTCCCGATCTGATGGCGCGGCAGGGGATTGAGCGGCGGGTGGTGACGGCTGGGCGGTCGAAAAGCTTTGCCGATCCGTTTTTGCCGCAAAAGCCCGAGGATGTTGAACGGCTGCGCGCCCTGCAAGGCCCGATTCATCAGGCCTTCATCGCCCATGTCAAGGCGCGGCGGGGCAGCCGTCTGGCCGAGGCGGACCTGTTCAACGCCGACATCTGGGTGGGGCAAGGCGCCGTTGATCTGGGGCTGGTGGACGGTTTGGCCCATCTTGTGCCCAAGATGAAAGCCCTGCATGGCGACAAGGTACGGATGGTGCCGTTGGGTCAACGCCGCAGTCTGTTGTCGCGTTTTGGACTGACCATTGCCGAGGACACGCTTTCCGCGGTAGAGGACCGGGCGCTTTGGGCGCGCTACGGGTTGTAGGATGGTCAAGGGCGTCATCGTATTTCTGGTGGTCATGCTGGTGATCGGCATGATCGGCAACGCCGTTTCCCCCGGTTTGGTGGGGCGGTCGATGAAAAAACGTCTGGGTCGCGCCAAACCTGCTAGCTGCCCGCACTGTGGGCGCTATGTGATCGGCCGCAAGGGCTGTGAGTGCAAGAAGGGCTGAAGATGCGGGCATTGGTGACTGGGGCGGGCAAACGGCTGGGCCGGACGATGGCGCTGTATCTGGCGGGCCGGGGCTATGACGTGGCCGTCCATTTCGCCTCGTCGCGCAAAGAGGCCGAGGCGACGGTGGCCGAAATCAACGCGATGGGGCGCCGTGCGGTGTCGCTGCGCGCTGATCTGCTGATTGAGAGTCAGGTTGAAAAGCTGATTGGCATGGCTGTTCAGGGTCTGGGTGGGCCGCTGACCGTGCTGGTGAACAACGCGTCGATTTTCGAGTATGACAGCCTGCAAACCGGAACCCGCAAAAGCTGGGATCGGCATATGGAAAGCAACCTGCGCGCCCCCTTCGTGTTGACCCAGGGCTTTGCGGCGCAAGTACCCGAGGCGGGGCTGGACGGCGCGGGTGAGCCTGTGGCGCGGGGGCTGGTGGTGAACATGATCGACCAGCGCGTGCACAAGCTGACGCCTGAATTCATGAGCTATACGCTGGCGAAAATGGGACTGTGGGCGCTGACACAGACTGCGGCGCAGGCCTTGGCCCCCAATGTGCGCGTCAATGCCATTGGACCGGGGCCGACGATGCAAGGGGCGCGGCAAACCGAAAGCCACTTTGCGCGCCAGCGCGCAGCCACCATCCTGAAACGCGGTGCAAATCCGTCGGACATCACGGCTGCGCTTGGATTTTTCCTCGATTCGCCCGGCGTGACGGGGCAAATGATTGCGGTTGATGGGGGGCAACATCTGGCTTGGCAAACCCCGGATGTGCTGGGAGTCGAGTGAGCTTTTCGAAGACTCAGCGGAAAGTTGTCCACTTTTCACATCTCTGTCATATGCAAGTTACAAAATGTTCTGATTTATCAGGGATTTGGGTTGCGGAGGAAAATCTTTCCTTTTGAATCAATGGGTTGCGGAAGTGCCTAAAATTTAGGCAAATCGCTGAATGGGGCCAAAAACAAGGGAAATTTGGCGGTTCTGAAAACTTTTCCGCAATGTTATCCACAGAAAGCGTGGATAGGTTTTCTCTTGCCCCGACCCGGGTATCATTGCAGCCAACAAGAAGAATCAATGAATCCTAAAACGGTGTTTCTGCATGAGCGAGATAACTCTGACCGGGCATGAGCTTATTCAGGATTACCTGAAAACGCTGGACGGCAGTCCGGGGGTTTACCGCATGCTGAATGCGGCCTCGGAAGTGCTGTACGTTGGCAAGGCGCGAAATTTGCGGGCCCGGGTTTCGAATTACGCGCGGGTTTCGGGGCATTCCGGGCGTATTGCGCGGATGATCTCGGAAACGGTTTCGATGATGTTCCTGACAACGCGCACCGAGTTGGAAGCGCTGCTGCTGGAGCAGAATCTGATCAAGCAGTTGAAGCCGCGCTACAACGTGTTGTTGCGCGACGACAAGTCCTTTCCGAACATCCTGATCAGCCGCGAGCATCCGTTTCCGCAGCTGAAAAAGCACCGGGGCAAGCGGAGTGAAAAGGGCAGCTATTTCGGCCCCTTTGCGTCGGCGGGGGCGGTGAACCGAACCTTGAACCAGTTGCAAAAGGTGTTCCTGTTGCGCAACTGTTCGGATTCGATGTTTGACAGCCGCACGCGGCCCTGCCTGCAATACCAGATCAAACGCTGTGCCGCGCCCTGCACCGGGCGGATTGACGCTGCGGGCTATGCCACATTGGTGGCGGATGCCGAGCGGTTCTTGCAGGGCAAGACCACGACCGTGCAGGCCAATCTGGCGGCGGAAATGAATGTGGCGGCCGAAGCGATGGAGTTTGAACGCGCGGCGGCGCTGCGCGATCGGATCAAGGCGCTGACACAAGTGCAGCAAAGTCAGGGCATCAACCCGGCCTCGGTGCCCGAAGCGGATGTGATTGCGCTGCATCTGGACAGTGGGCAGGCCTGCGTGCAGGTGTTCTTCATCCGCGCCAATCAAAGCTGGGGCAACCGCGATTTCTACCCGCGCACCGGGGCA
>CAZCFC010000017.1:0-20926 GCA_964497815.1 uncultured Cypionkella sp. | reverse complement strand
TGTTGATGGGCATTCCCAACCTGCCGCTGGACGCCGTTCCCGATGGCCGGGATGAGGACGACAACGTCGAAATCCGCCGCTGGGGCCAGATCCGCAACTTTGACTTCGCCCCCGTCGAGCATTTCGACATTGCTGGCGTCAAACCCGGCATGGATTTCGAAACGGCCGCCAAACTGTCCGGCTCTCGCTTTGTGGTGCTGAAGGGGGCGGTCATCCGCGTGCATCGCGCGCTGGCGCAGTTCATGCTGGACACCCATATCGAGGAACACGGCCTGCAGGAAACCTGGACCCCGGTTCTGGTGAAGGAAGAGGCGATGTATGGCACCAACCAGCTGCCGAAATTCGCCGAAGACAGCTATCAGACCACCAATGGCTGGTGGCTGATCCCCACCTCGGAAGTGACGCTGACGAATTCGGTCGCGGGCGATGTGCTTGAGGCAACCGCCCTGCCGATCCGCATGACCGCGCACACCCAGTGCTTCCGGTCTGAAGCCGGGTCTGCGGGCAAGGACACCTCTGGCATGCTGCGCCAGCACCAGTTCGAAAAGGTCGAGATGGTGACGATCTGCACGCCCGACACCGCCCTTGACGAACATGACCGCATGACGCGCTGTGCCGAAGCGATCCTTGAGAAACTGGGCATCCCCTTCCGCACCATCGTGCTGTGCACCGGCGATATGGGCTTTGGCGCGCAGAAAACCCATGACCTTGAGGCATGGCTGCCCGGCCAGAACAAGTATCGTGAGATTTCGTCCGTCTCGACCTGCGGACAGTTTCAGGCCCGCCGCATGAACGCCCGCTTCAAGGCCCCGGGGGCCAAGCCCGATTTCGTGGCCACGCTGAACGGTTCCGGCCTTGCCGTCGGCCGCTGCCTGATTGCGGTGCTCGAGAATGGCCAGCAGGCCGATGGTTCGGTCGATCTGCCTGCGGTCCTGCATCCCTATCTGGGCGGCAAGACCCGGATCGGCGCAAACGGCGTTCTGGAGTGATCCAATCCCCCGGATCAAGCGTATCCGTTGTATGATGAACCGCTTGATCCAACCCGCGCTGCTGCTGGCCGCCTTGGCCTTCATCGCAGCCCCCGCCCTGACCCCGCCCTTTACCGGCTATGATCCGGGCATGTTCCCGGTGCGCATCGACCGCCCCGCCATCCAGCCCGCAGGATATGCTTTTGCGATCTGGGGGCTGATTTATGCGTGGTTGCTGGTACACGCGGTCTTTGGCCTTGCCCGGCGTCGCGGCGACCCCGCCTTTGTCCGCGTGGCTTTGCCGGTGTTGCTGGCCTCAAGCCTTGGTGCGGTCTGGCTGGCCATCGCCAGCACCGCGCCGATCTGGGCCGAGATTGCCATTCTGCTGATGGCAGGCTTTGCACTGACGGCCTATCTGCGCGCTGATCCGCAGCAAGACCGCTGGCTGCTGGCTGCCCCTCTGGCGATGTTCGCAGGCTGGCTGACCGCCGCAAGCGCCGTTTCAACCGGCGTTCTGCTGGCCGGGTATGGCGTGTTGTCCGATACGGTCAGCGCCTTGGCGATGCTGGCCGTGGTGCTGGGCGTGGCCCTTGTGGTGCAAACCCGCCGCCCCGCCATGCCGGTCTACGGGGCAACGATTGTCTGGGCGATCATCGGTGTCATCGTGGTGAATTGGGGTCAGAACCAGACCGTCGCCTATGCCGCCATCGCGGGCGCTGTCCTCATGGCCTTGGCCACAGCTGCCACCATCCTGAAAAAGGCCCCGGCATAACCGGGGCCAAACAGGGCTTACTGCCCGGTGTTCTTTTCCTTGTGTTTCCGCAACCGGCTTGGGGTGTGGAACTTGGGGTTTCGGAACGGGTTCTTGTCGGCCTGCGACCGGAAGGTCAGGCGGATCGGCGTGCCCGGCATGTCGAAATGTTCGCGCAAGCCGTTCACCAGATAGCGGCGATAGCTGTCGGCCAGATCATCCGGATGGCTGCACATCACAATGAACCCCGGCGGGCGCTGTTTGACCTGCGTCATGTAGCGCAGCTTGATCCGCTTGCCGCCCGGCGCCGGTGGCGGATGCGATTCCGTCATCGCCCCCAGCCAGGTGTTCAGACGGTTGGTCGGAATACGCTTGTTCCAAACCGCATGGGCCTTCAGGATTGCATCATGCAACCGGTCAAGCCCCCGCCCCGTCTTGCCCGACACCGTGATCATCGGCGCACCACGCAACTGCGGCAATGACCGTTCGAACATCTCTTTCAGCTCGGCCAGCTTTTCCTGCTTTTCGTCCTCAAGATCCCACTTGTTGACGGCAATCACCACCGCGCGCCCTTCGGTTTCGGCAAAGTCCGCGATGCGCAAATCCTGCACTTCGAACGGAATTTCGACGTCCAGCAGCACCACCACCACTTCGGCAAAGCGCACCGCGCGAATGCCATCCGATACCGACAGCTTTTCCAGCTTTTCGTTGATCCGCGCCTTCTTGCGCATCCCCGCCGTGTCGAAAATCTTGATGGGCGTGCCCTGCCATTCCGTCTTGATCGAAATCGCGTCGCGGGTGATGCCCGGCTCTGGCCCGGTCAGCAGGCGGTCATAGCCCAGTATCTTGTTGATCAGCGTCGACTTGCCCGCATTCGGACGACCGATCACCGCAATCTGCAAGGGCTTGGCAGCGGTCGGGCGGAAGGCTTCGACATCATCTTCCTGCTCGGCGTCTTCTTCCGACACATCGACTTCGGTCAGCGGCGTGTTTTCGGCCTCACGCGCCGCGAATTCGCCCTGAAGGGGCAGCAGCAGGCGGTAAAGATCGTCGATGCCCTCGCCGTGTTCGGCAGACAGACGGATCGGCTCGCCCAGACCCAGCGACCAGCCTTCGATCGCGCCCGCATCCCCGGCCTTGCCCTCGGCCTTGTTCACCCCCAAGATCACCCGCGCGCCTTTTTTGCGCAGAATATCGGCAAAGGTTTCGTCCGAAGGGGTTACGCCCACCCGGCCGTCAATCAGGAACAGGCTGACATCGGCCATGTCCACCGCACGCTCGGTCAGGCGGCGCATGCGGCCCTGCAGAGAATCATCGGTGACTTCTTCAAGCCCCGCGGTGTCGATCACGGTAAAGCGCAGGTCGAATATTTTTGCATCGCCCTCGCGCAAATCACGGGTCACGCCGGGCTGGTCATCAACCAGCGCCAGTTTGCGCCCGACAAGGCGGTTGAACAACGTCGACTTGCCCACATTCGGACGGCCAACGATCGCAAGGGTAAAGCTCATAGTGGGTATCCCGGCAAAGAAGCGTTCCCCTTACACCGGACAGACCCTAACGGAAAGCGTGAAGTTGCCCGTTGCCACCAACCACGAACAACAACCCCTGCGCCAGCGCCGGGGCTGACGCCGCACCGCCCGGAATATCGGCCGTAGCCACCAATGCGCCATTGGTCGGATCAAACATCCGCAGCGCGCCATCGCCCGAGGCCACGACAACCCGGTTGCCCGCCAGAACCGGGCCATAATGGGCCGAGATCGCCTTGCGGTTCTTGGCCTTGTCCCGGGTGTAATAGGGCATCTCTGCCGACCAGATCACCGCACCCGAGCCCGCGTCCAGCCGCACCAGACGCGCCTCATCATTCACCACGAACACCGATCCGCCCACCACCAACGGCGGATTCAACGCGCCCTCATTGGCCGTCCACAGCCGCATGCCCGTTTTGGTTTCAATCGCCACGGTCCGCCCGGCAGCGGTGCCTGCATAGATCACGCCGCCCGCAATCACCGGGTCGCCCGTGATGTCACCCACCACCGCATAGGCCCGGCCCAGCCGCTTGCCCGCCACGGCAGCGCCCCAGGTGCGCTCGCCGCCATCGGTCGCCACAGCCGCGATTTCACCGCTGGCAAAGGGGAACAGCACTTCGCCGTCGCCAATGGCAGGCGAAGACGCGCCGATCATGCCACTGCTTGCCGGAGTGCCCGGCACTTGCCACAGGATCTTGCCACCCTCGACCGATACCGCCGCAGCCGACCCATCGCGACCCACGACATAAACCGCGCCACCGTCCACCGCCGGCGCCCCCGTCAACGGCGAGTCCAGCCGTTGACGCCAGACAATCGCGCCCGTCCCCGCATCCAGCGCGATCAGCTCACCAAAGCCTGTGGTCGCAAACACCCGATTGCCCTGCACCGCCAGACCACCGCCCGACACCTCGCCGTCACGATCAAATTCCGCCTTCAGATCTGCGGTCCAAACCACAGCCCCCGCCGTCGAAACGGCCGTCAGGCGCGTGCCCGCATCCATCGCAAACACCCGCCCCCCCGACACCACGGGCGAGGCCGAAATCCGGTTGCGCTTGGAATTGCCCGCACCCACATTGACGCTCCAGACCCGCGCAGGCGCAGCAGACAGCACCCCATGCGGCGACGCGTGGCGGGCATTGCCGCCCCGGTGCGACCATTCGCCCAAGGACTGCGCTGCAGGCAAGGCCAATGCCACCGCCTGATTTTCCGGCTGTGCCGGTGGGGCCACGGGTGCCGGTTCGCCTTCGACCGGGATCGAATCCTGCAGGGGTGCCCGGACCGGAAAGCGTTCGCCTTCAAGGATCACGTCTTTCTCACAGCCCGCCAGCCCGATGCACAGCATCAGCCCCGTCAGCCCGATCTTGCCAGATGTCATCACTGCTTTGGCCCCCATATCCGTTCCAAACCCCCGTGCTTGCGCAAAGGGTCGCTTCAGCCTGCGTTGGTATCCGAGGCCAAAGCGGGCGGTGTGCCCCCCAAAGCCGTGATCATCTGCCCCGCCCGCGCGCGCAGGCCTGCGGGGGCTTCCTGATCCTGCATCAGGGCCGCAAGGGCCGTGATGGCATCCTCGGGCTTGCCCTCTTCGATCAACAGGTAGGCCAATTGCTCGGCGGCCAAAGTCCGGAACGCCCGTCCCGGTGCGGCAATGCCCTCCAGTGCCGCGCGACGGTCGGCCAGCGGCATCTCCGCGCCAGCCGCGATCACCCGGCGCAGACTGGCCAGATCACGGTACAGCTGCGGCTGGCCCGCATCCGCGATCAGCGCATCCAGTGCGGCCAGACTGGCTGCCTTGTCCTGAACCGGATCAGACGCCAGCATCAGCGCCTTGACCGCGATCTGGCTGCCATCTGCGGCAATGCCCTCGATCGCCGCGCGCCGGTCCTCGGGCGCGCCCAGATCCATCGCATCCAGCATGGCATCGCCAAAGGCCTGCGCCCGCGAGGCGGACTGCGCCTTCTGCCACTCGGTCCAGGCCGCGCCACCAACCACGCCCAGCACCAGCACCAAGCCGATCCAGCCATATTTCCGGAACGCCGCGAACAGTCGGTCGCGGCGGACCTCTTCTGTCACCTCGTCAATGAAGCTGTCGTTGTTGCTCACGCCTGCCACTCCCTGCTCGGGGTGCAGCACCCCGGTGTTGCCCATGTCTTACACGCGAAGCGCGCGCGTTGCCAAGCCCTGCCCCGCGCCAGCCCCGGCAGGGCCGCACAAATCCGCGATGCCGGTTCGGATGCCGGTTCGAACGCGATTAGGCCGAAGTTTGACCATAATTCGATGCAATGTTTCGAATCACACAACATTCGCCGGACGAGTACCCATGGACGTCAGTATCCTTGCCAACCTGTTTCTGTTTTTGGGCGCTTTGGGCGTCAATCTGGCGCTGGACAGCAGCAGCGCGGACAGCACCGAGTCCGATCCTCTGTATGACGAGGCCGACTACAGCAGCAGCCATGATGGCACCCGGGGCGATGATGACGTCACCACGATGGGGGAATCAGAGGCGTGGTTTCTGGCGGGCGGCAACGATCAACTGACCGGATCGTCGGGCAATGATTACGTGAACGCAGGCACGGGCGATGATGCCGCCGAACTGGGTGCGGGCAGTGACATTGCTCTGGGCGGCGCGGGCAATGACAGCCTTGCCGGCGGATCCGGCAGCGATCGGCTGCTTGGCGGCACCGATGACGACAGCCTTTGGGGCAACGCGGGCGATGACAGCCTTGCGGGCGAGGCGGGCGATGACTGGCTGACCGGCGGCAGCGGCAATGACACTCTGTTTGGCGGCGCAGGCGATGACATTCTGTCCGGCTTTGCCGAAGGCGCGGCCGGGGCTGCGGGCATGACCGCGCCCGAAGGGCTGGACCAGATGCTGGGCGGCGACGGCAATGACACCATTCTGATGGGGCACGGCGACGGTGCCATCGGCGGCGCGGGCAATGACAGCTTCGTCCTTGATCACCGCTGGTCCGACAGCACCGGCCAATTCCGCATCGTCGATTTCAACCGCAGCGAAGATCAGCTGCAGCTGGAATACATCCCGCGCTATTCCTCGGAAACCAATATGGAAATCCCGCCCGAGCTGCGCATCGAACTGTCCGCAGATGGGGAAAGCAGCCTCATCCGCATGACTGGCAGCATCATTGCGCAACTGGAGGGCGTCACCGACCTGACGCTTGCGGATATCCGGCTGGCCCCCGATACCACCACCGACCCCAATTACATCCGCGCCAGTTACGATGCCGAAATCAGGGGGGGCGATGGCAATGACACCGCAACCGGCGACAGCGATCCGACCGCCTGGTTCACGGGCGGCGGTGCCGACAGCCTGACCGGGTCCAGCGCAGATGATTACGCACAACTGGGCACCGGCGATGATCGTGCCAGCATGGCCGCTGGCAACGACTCGCTGCAGTCCGGGGACGGCGCCGATACCGCCAGCGGTGGCGACGGCAATGACACGCTTTTGGGGGGGCTGGGCGCGGACAACCTGCAAGGCGACGCTGGCCACGACCGCCTCGTTGGCGAACAGGGCAACGACCGGCTGACAGGCGGCGCGGGCGCAGATTCGGTGATCGGCGGCGCCGGGGATGATACCGTCTCAGGCTATGGGGCCACCGCCGCCGGCGAAGACAGCCTGACGGCCATCGACGGCATCGACACCCTTTCGGGCGGCGCCGGCAATGACACCCTGATCGTCGGGCGCGGCGACATCGCTCTGGGCGGAACCGGCAACGACACCTTCGCGATCGACAACCGCTGGCAGGAAAGCACACAAGTCGCCGTGATCAACGACTATGTCCAAGGTCAGGATCTGCTGGAAATCCACTACACTCCAGCCTTCAACAGCGCTGCAGTCGAAGTCCCGCCGGTGCTGTCCATTGTGGCCGGGCCGGGCAACGCCTATACCATCCTGCGCATCAACGGCGAACCGGTCGCCAACATCATGGGCTCTGCAACACTGGCCCTGACCGATGTGCTACTGGTGCGCAACGCCTGACCCAGCGGCACCTCCTGTCTCACCTTGTCCCAAATACCCTCCGCGAAGCGTCCAACACCAAGGCCATATGCACAGCACAAGACGCAGCACACCAACGCGGCACTGGCCCCCCTCGATGGGGGGCAGGGCCGCCCCGCCGCGCGGAACGCGGAACAAAGGCTCAGGCCGCCTGCACGGATTCCTCTTCGGCCGATTGCCGCTCCCACATCGCGGCATACTTGCCCCCCAACGCCAGCAATTCCTCATGACGCCCTTGCTCTGTCACCAGCCCGTCTTCCAGCACCAGAATGCAATCGGCATCGGCAATGGTGGACAAGCGGTGCGCGATGGTGATGACCGACCGGCCCTGCCCCATCTCCAGCAGACTGTCCTGAATGCTGCGCTCGGTCTGCGTGTCCAGCGCGGAAGTCGCCTCGTCCAACACCAGAATCGGCGGGTTCTTCAACAACGTCCGAGCAATCCCCACCCGCTGCTTCTCGCCACCCGACAGTTTCAACCCGCGCTCGCCCACCGTGGTGGCATAGCCATCCGGCAAGGACATGATGAAGTCATGGATCTTGGCCGCCTTCGCCGCCGCCACGATTTCGGCCTCGGTAGCCTCTGCCCGGCCATAGGCGATGTTGTAATGCACGGTGTCATTGAACAGCACCGTGTCCTGCGGCACCACCCCGATCATCTGGTGCAGGCTGGTTTGCGTGACATCGCGGATGTCCTGCCCGTCAATGCGGATCGCCCCCCCGGTGACATCGTAAAACCGGAACAGCAACCGCCCGATGGTTGATTTGCCAGACCCCGACGGCCCCACCAAGGCAATCCGCTGCCCCGGTGCCACCCGCAAGGACACGCCTTTCAGGATCGGCCGCGCCGCATCATAGGCGAAGGACACGTTGTCAAACACCACATCGCCCCCCGTCACCCGCAAGTCGGGCGCGCCGGGCTTGTCGTTCACCTCCGAAGGTTGCGCCAGCAAACCGAACATCTCGCCCATATCCACCAATGCCTGCCGGATCTCGCGGTAGACGGTGCCCAGAAAGCCCAAAGGCATGGTGATCTGGATCATGTAGGCGTTGACCATGACGAAATCGCCCACCGTCAGAACCTGTGACTGCACCCCCATCGCAGACAGCACCATCACGATGATCAACCCGGTGGTGATGATGAAACTCTGGCCCACGTTCAGGAACGAAAGCGACTGCCCGGTGCGCACCGCCAGCCCCTCATAGGCCGCCATCGCCATGTCATAGCGCGCAGCCTCGCGCGCCTCGGCGTTGAAATATTTCACGGTTTCAAAGTTCAGCAGGCTGTCGATGGCCTTCTGGTTGGCATCGGTGTCCTGATCATTCATCTTGCGGCGGATCTGCACCCGCCATTCGGTGACGCGAAAGGTGAACACCACGTACAGCGTGATCGTCAGCACCACCGCCACCATGTATTGCCACCCGAAATACAGCGCGAAGATCACCGAAACCAGCGTCAGTTCAAGGATCAGCGGCCCGATCGAAAACAGCATGAAGCGCAGCAGGAAATCGACGCCCTTCACCCCGCGCTCGATGATCCGGCTTAGTCCCCCGGTCTTGCGCGTGATGTGATAGCGCAGCGACAGGCGGTGAATGTGGGTAAAGGTTTCCAGCGCCAGCTTGCGCAACGCCCGCTGGCCCACCCGCACAAAGACCGCGTCACGCAATTCACCAAAGGCCACCGCCCCCAGCCGCGCAAGGCCATAGGCCACCGTCAGCCCCACCGCCCCCAGCGCCAGCGCCCAAGCCGCGTCGGGGGTCTTGCCACCCAGGGCATCCACCGCCAGCTTGTACAGATACGGCGTGGTGATCGACACCATCTTGGCGCACAGCAACAGCACCATCGCCAGCACCACCCGCTGTTTCACCCACAACTCGCCCTTCGGCCACAGATATGGCCCCATGCGTTTCATGGTCTGCCAGCCGCTGGCCGAGGTCTTGGCGGCATCGGCAGTGGTTGCGGTCGATTTGCGCATCATGCGTCCTTTGGGTCTTAAGCCGGTTGATCGCTGCGGGCATAGCCACTATGCACGGATTGTTCAAGATAAGTTGAAATATGGATCGCCCCCGTGCCCTGACCGCCCTGCAGGCCCTTGCCAATGACGCAAGGCTGGACCTTGTGCGTCTGCTGATGCCCTGTGGCGCGGATGGCATGGCGGCCGGGGACATTGGCCGCGCGCTGGGTTTGCCGGCCTCGCGGTTGTCGTTTCATCTGGCCGCGCTGGAACAGGCCGGGCTGGTGCGGTCACGCAAACAGGCGCGGCATGTGTTCTACTCGGTCGATGCGGGCGGCATGGGGGCCACCATCGCCTATCTGCTGAACGATTGCTGCATGGACCACCCCGAGGTGGTCGCCTGCTGTCGCCATGACCGCACGGATATTCCGGACGGCCCCAGACCGGCAACCATCAAGGCGCCTCGGGAATCGTGAACACCTGCCCCGGATAGATCAGGTCGGGATCCTTGATCTTGTCCTTGTTGGCCTCGAACAGCTGCACATAAAGCACCCCATCGCCAAACCGCTCTTGCGCAATCCCCCACAGGGTAAAGCCGGGCTGTACCGTAACCGAAACCGGTGCAGGCTTGGCGGCAGAGGCGGGTTCAGGCGCCACCACGGGCTTGACCGGCAGGGGTTCAGCAACCGCAACTTCGGGCTGACCAGGGTCCGCCACGGGTGCCACCTGTGCAGGTTCTGCCGCAGGTTCGGACCCCGAAGCGGATTCTGACGCGGATTCTGGCGCGGGTGCAGCCTGTGGCACAGCGCCCGCGTCCGGCACTGTGTCCGGCACCGCCTCCGGCACCGCGTCCGTCACTGTGTCAGGCACTGCCTCGGCCACGGCCTCCGCCCCAGCGATTGCCCCGGCGATTGCCCCGGCTGCCGGTGCGGCACCGGCCCCCGATGCGGGTTGCGATGCCGCCGCCGCCAAAGCCGCAATGGTCTCGCGCTTGAACGGCGTTTCAAAGCGCGATGTCACGTTGCCATCCGGCCCGATCTGATCGGCGCGCAGGGTGTAGATGCCGGGTGCCACATCAGCCAGCACCGTAGACCATTGCCCATCCGGCCCGACCGGAACCGTCGCCACTTCGGATTGATCCAGATACAGCCGCACAAAACCCACGCCACGCCCGCCCAGCTGCACAGCCCCATCCGGCGCATAGCTGATCGTGTCGACACTGACATTCGCGGCCAGTTCCGCAGGCACATCCGCGCCCGGCTGCAGCACCTTCACGCCCTGCTCGGTCAACAACAAGGCGGCGGGCGGCGCAGTATCGGCCACCGTCGGGTCAGGGGCGGCATCTGTCGCTGCATCGGTTTGGCCTTCGGGGTCCGGCGGCACCGCCACCGCAGCGACGGTCGGGGCCAGCGCCACCGTGTCAGGCCCCAATACCTCGGCCCCTGCGGGCAACAGGGTGGCCAATGACATCAGGCGCGGCACGGCACTGGCGGGCAGCGACAAAAGCGCGGCAAAGCTGCCCTGCCCGTTCGCCGTGGCCTGCGCCACCTCGACCCCATCAACGCGCAAAGACACCACCGCCCCGGGTTCGGCCCGGCCTGCAACCGTGGCCGATCCGTCCGGTTCCACCCGCACCAGATCAAAGCGCGGCGGCGCAGGGGCCAGGTTGGCGGGCGCAACAGCGGCAGGTGCCGCCTTGGGCTGACTGGCGGGCAGATCTGGCACAGCCGCCTGCGGCAATGGCAAGGCCGCCTGCGGCACTGGCACAGCCGCCTGCGGCTCTGGCACGGCAGCAACCGGATCAGACCCAGACCCTGACCCCGCCCTTGACCCCGACCCCGACCACACCAGCCATCCCGCAACAGCCACCACCGCCGCACCACCGGCCACCGCAGCCGCCCGCGCGCCCATACCCAAATTCGACCAAGCCGCCATCTGTTCCCCCGAACCGCGCAGCCTGTTCCCGGCCGCTGCTTTCCTTTCGGCTAGAAACCCTTATATCTGCGCCCAAAGCAACAGTTTTTCAGGACACCTGCCCCATGCCCGCCGCACCACGCTCTATCTGTGTCTTCTGCGGCGCGCGCAGCGGCACCAACCCCGCCCACACCGACACCGCCCGCGCCATGGGTCAGGCGATAGCCGCCAATGGCTGGCGGTTGGTCTACGGGGCGGGCGATGTGGGCCTGATGGGCGAGGTCGCCCGCGCGGCTCAAACCGCAGGGGCGGCCACGCTGGGCGTGATCCCCACCCATCTGATGTCGATGGAACGCGGCAAGCGCGATCTGACACAGTTCATCATCACCGAAAACATGCACGAGCGCAAAAAGGTCATGTTCATGAACTCGGACGCCATCGTGGTGCTGCCGGGGGGCGCGGGGTCGCTGGATGAATTCTTCGAGGTGCTGACATGGGCGCAGATCGGGCTGCACCGCAAACCGATCTACCTTGTTGATCAGGGCGGCTACTGGCAACCACTGATCCACCTTATTGACCATATCGTGGCCCAGGGCTTTGCCGATGCCTCGGTGCGCGATCATTTCACCGCCCTGCCCGATGTGCCCACGTTGGAGACAGCCTTGCGCAGCGCACTGGCATGACCGACGCCGCCTTGTTGCGCGCCCTGCGCTCGGTGGGAATGGCGGCCTTTGTCGATCATCTTGATCTGTTTCAGGCCGCAACGGACACCGCCACCCGCGCGCAATCCCTGCACCTGCGCACCGGCTGGGCCTTGGCCGCCTGCAAGACCCGGGTGAACACGGCAGGCGCCATCCTGAAAGCTGGCCGCTTGCGTGATGCGCTGGGTCAGGTCGCCGCCGCCGAAAAGGTCGCCCCAGAGGCACGGCGCAAGGCGCGTCAGATGCTTGCGGCCTGACGTTTGCGCTCTTGTCGCAGCCCCTCGGCACTGTAAACGGCCAGTGCCGCCCAGATCATCGCGAAAGCCACGGCGTGCCAGCCGCTGAAGGCCTCGCCCATCAGGACGATGGCGCAAAACGCCTGCAAGCTGGGGTTCAGATATTGCACCAGCCCCAGCGTTGACAGCCGAACCCGCTGCGCCCCCCACGAAAACAACATCAACGGCACCCCCGAAATCACCCCGGCGAAGGGCAACATCAGCGTGCTGTAAAGGTCGCGGCCAAACAGCCCGCCAAGGCGGCCAAACGCCTGCCATCCGCCAAGATGCACCGCCACCAGCAACGCCAGGGCAAAGGGCGCGATCACCAGAACCTCGGCCGTGACGGACACCAGGGCACTGGCCTGCATGCCTTTCTTGATCAGCAGATAGGGCGCAAAGCTGAACGCCAAAGCCAGTGCGATCCAGGGTGCCACCCCCAGCCCCCATGTCAAAACCCCCACCGCCCCCGCGGCCAGCCCCACCGCCAGCCCCTGCAGCGCAGCCAGCCTTTCGCCCAGCACCACCACCCCCATGACCACCGACACCAAGGGCAGGATGTAATAGCCCAGACTGGATTCCACCGCATGACCGGTCTGAATCGCCCAGATGAAAATCCCCCAGTTCAGCGCGATGATGGCCCCGGCCAGCATCACGCGCCCGCCCTGTGGTCCACGCAGCAACGCCAGGACTTCGGACAGCCGCCCCTGCCGCCACAGGATTGCCGCGAACAGCACCAGCGTCCACAGACTGCGATGCGCCAGCACCTCCAGTGGCGGCACCTGCACCATCGCCCTGTAGTAAAGCGTGGCAAAGCCCCAGATGACACAGGCAAACACCACCGCCAGAACGCCCTTGCGCGCTTGGGTCACGACAGGTCGACCACGGTGATCTCGGGCGTGCGGCCAAAGCGCAGCGGCAGGCCCGAACAGCCCAAGCCCCCCGACACCACCAGATCACGCCGGCCCTCGGTGATGTGGCCGTAAACGAACCGGCTGCCAAAGCGCGACGGCACCACCGGGGACCACGGCCCGAACCGGATCTGCCCGCCATGGGTATGCCCCGACAGCGTCAGCGCCACCCGGTCCGGCACGGTGACAAACAGGTCAGGCTCGTGTGCCAGCAGGATCGCGGGCGCGTCCCCGGTCATTTGCGCCACGGTGCCGGGCACATCGGACATGCCGATCAGATCGCTTTCATCGCGCGACATCAAGGCCGACTGGCTTTCAACACCCCCCAGCCAGAACGCGGACTTGCCAGCCCCCACAAGGACGGCGCGATTGGCCAGCACCGGAATGCCGACCGACTCCACCACCTTTTGCACATGGGTGGGGCCCGCGCGCCGCGCCATGGCCGCCTTGTCATCCCACCAATCATGATTGCCCGTCACCGCAAACACCCCCAGCGGTGCCGCCAGTCCTGCAAAGATCGGTGCCACGGCTTCGATTGGCACCGTGCGGGGCTGAAAGCGGTGGGTGGCGCGGTAGTCGCCCATCAGGGCAATCAGATCGGGCTTTTGCGCGTTCACCTGATCCACGATCCGCGCGATCCGGTCTTCCTGCATGCCAAACCCGCAGGCGTGCAGGTCCGACAGCATCGCGATCCGCAACCGCTGTCCGCGTCGCCAGCCCGCGGGCTGCACCGCCCAGTTCTGCACACGCAGCCGCCATCCCGCCTCGGCCAAAGCATAGCCGCCCGTCAAAAAGCCTGCCAGGGTTCCCCCCAGCAGGCCCTTCAGAAATCCGCGCCGTGTGATCATCACATGCGGGCGGCGACAGCTTCCCAGTTGACAAGCTTGTCAAGGAAATTGGTCAGATAGGCCGGGCGCTTGTTGCGGAAGTCGATGTAATAGGAATGCTCCCACACATCGCAGCCCAGCAAGGCCGTCTGGCCAAAGCACAGCGGGTTGACGCCGTTTTCAGTCTTGGTGACCTTCAGCGCGCCCCCCGCGTCCTTCACCAGCCAGGCCCAGCCCGACCCAAACTGACCAGCACCGGCGGCGGCGAAATCTTCCTTGAATTTGGCGACCGAACCGAACGCCTCAACCAGCGACTTTTCCAAAGCGCCCGGCATCTTCTTGTCTTCGCCCGGGCCCATGATCTCCCAGAACAGCGCGTGGTTCCAGTGCTGGCTGGCATTGTTGAAGATGCCATTCTGTGCCACCGCACCGGCCTGATAGGTGCCTTTTACGATCTCTTCGACCGACTTGCCTTCCCACTCGGTCCCGGCAATCAGCTTGTTGCCGTTGTCGACATAGGCCTTGTGGTGAATGTCATGGTGATATTCAAATGTCTCTTTCGACATGCCAAGGGCTGCCAGGGCGTCATGGGCATAGGGCAGATCGGGAAGGGTGAAAGCCATCGGAAGTCTCCTGTTACGACGTGTGCGCTGGGGTCAATAAGAGGCCGCGCCGCGCCAAGGTCAAGGGCTGGCACGGCGATTTCCCAAACTATAGGCCGGGGTTGGCCGCCCGGCCCGTGGCCTATTTCACGGTGCAGGTGCCACGCGCCTCGTATTTGTTGCTAAAGCCGGGCGCGGCCGCGGTTACCACCATCGTGTTGGTATCGCTGTAATAAGCAGCCCGGTACACCATGTTGACCGGCTTGCCGGTGTTGCTTGTGGATTGCACTTTCCAGCTGAAGGCAACCTTCTTCATGGTGCGGTCCACCACCTGCGCCGGAATCGCCCCGCCCATGTAGGTCTGCGTCATCGCGTCAAGGACCGTTGCGGTGCCCGCTTCGGCATCAAAGTCGAAAATCTCGCGGTCCATGACCCAGCCGTCATGGCTGGCATTCACCGCGATGGCACAATCAAGCACTTTCGCCTCGGCCGCGAACGCGCTTGCGGCCAACACCGCCGCCACGGCAACCCAATTCAACACCTTCACCATGCTTCCCCTTCAAAATACAGAACCCCAGCCCACACAAAATGCAGACTGGGGTCAAGCACCCTGAGTTGGCTTTGTGAAATTAAAATTCACTACCCGGCATGGCTGAATGGGTCAGCAGCCCCATCACATAGGGCGCGACCGACCGGAAGCAGACAAGCGTATAGCCGCCCTCCGACGCCCAGAACGCCGCTGCCACCTGTGCGGCCCGGGTGCGGCGCAATTCCTTCGGCCCCAGCTTTGCGAAATCGACGGGGGACAGCTTGGCCAACACCTGATCCGCCTTTTCGCCCTCGATCCGGAACACCGCACGGGCGTCCGACACCGTCGCCGCCAAATGATGCTGCCCGGCCAGACCCTGCGCAATCGCCGCAAGGGCCGCGTCGGTTTCGGCGTAGGGCAGGATCAGCAGATATTCATCCGGGCTCATCCAGGCGCAGGCCTTGTCGCCCGCGACCTCGATCTGGCGCGCCAAAGGCAGGCCCGTCCCCACCACCGCCGCAATCACCCCGGCCAGTCCCGCCACATCCGGCTTGGCCCGCAGGGAAATCATCCCCAACGGCCCGATTTCCCGGATTCTGGCAAAGCCATCAAAAGAAGCATGCCCCAAAGCACTGACAACATTAGACATTCTGCTTCTCCCCGTCCTTGTCATAGAAGACCGGGTCCACAACCTTGGCCTTCACCGTGCCGCCAGAAACCGTGTTGAACTCGACCACATCACCGATCCGGTCCAGCCCGCCCTTGATCAACCCCATCGCAATCCCGCGCTTCAGCGTCGGGCTGTAATAGGTCGAGGTGACGCGGCCCTGCGTGTTGCCCTGCCCGTTGGCGTTGATCCCGGCCGAGACGATATACGCCCCATCCGGCACAACCGAGCCGTCCAGCGTTTCAAACCCGGCCAGTTTCCAGCGGTCGGCACTGGCCAGATGGCTGCGCTCTTGGCCGCGCTTGCCCAGGAAGTCGGCCTTCTTCTTGGAAATCGCCCAGCCCAGATTCAAATCCTGCGGGATGATGGTGCCATCGGTTTCGTCACCGATCATGATAAAGCCCTTTTCGGCCCGCATGATGTGCAACGCTTCGGTGCCGTAAGGCATCGCGCCGAATTCCGCGCCCGCCTTGTGCAACGCCTCCCAGAAGGCCGCGCCGACACTGGCCGGAACCGCGATTTCATAGGACAATTCACCCGAAAAACTGATCCTGTACACGCGTACAGGGAACCCACCCAAGGTGCCATCGGCCCATTGCATGAAGGGAAGCGTTTCTTTCGAAACATCCATCCCGCCCATTTTCTCAAGCAATTTCCGCGCGTTCGGGCCAACAACGGCCACCTGCGCCAATTGCTCGGTGATATTGGCGGTATACACCTGCCAATCCCACCATTCGCACTGCAGCCAATCTTCCATCCAGGCGTGGATGCGATCCGCACCACCCGAGGTGGTGTGGCACAGCCAGGTATCTTCGGAAATCCGCGCCACAACGCCGTCGTCCGACAGGAAGCCCTGCTCGGAACACATCAGGCCATAGCGGCACTTGCCCACCGGCAACGTGCTCATGACGCCGGTGTACAGCATGTCCAGAAAGCGCCCGGCATCCGGACCCTTGACGATGATCTTGCCCAGCGTTGACGCATCCAGCAGGCCCAGATTGGTGCGGGTGTTGATCACCTCGCGGTGCACCGACTGCTCATGGTTTTCACCCGCGCGCGGGAAGGTATAGGGGCGGCGCCACAGACCCACCGGTTCCATGTAGGCGTGGTTGGCCTCGTGCCAGGCGTGCATCGGGGTCTTGCGCAGCGGCTGGAAAATCTCACCGCGGCTTTCCCCGGCCAAAGCGCCCAATGTTACGGGCGTGTAAGGCGGGCGGAACGTGGTGGTGCCCACCTGCGGAATCTCTTCATGCAACGCATCAGCAAGGATAGCCAAGCCGTTGATATTGCTTAGCTTACCCTGATCCGTAGCCATCCCCAAAGTGGTATAGCGCTTGGTATGCTCGACGCTTTCGTACCCTTCGCGCGCTGCAAGCTGCACGTCTGATACCTTGACGTCGTTCTGGTAATCCAGCCACATCTTGGCCTTCGCGGCGGGATTGGCCCCTTGCGGCATGATCCAGACCGGCTCCATTGCAGCCTCGGAGAGGGTCATGGCGCTGACAGCGGTGGCATCCGACGGCATCCCAAGCGCGGCCAAAGCCGCCTTGGCACCGCGCGCGGCGTCCGCCAGCGCATCCGCAGCCGACATCGCGCCGTTGGCATTGCCCACGGCCACCACCATCGCGGCACCATCGGCCCCGGTCGGCGGACGCGCGGCATCCGGGCGGAAATGCGCGTGGGTGGTATCCCAGGTCAGCTTGCCGCCACAATGGCTCCACAGGTGAACCACCGGCGACCACCCGCCCGACATCGCCACCGCGTCGCAGGAAATCTCTTCGATAACCGCGCCTTCGCCCGCCTGCATGCAGATCGACACGCCTGTCACCCGCTTGCCGCCCTTGACCTTGGCCACAGCCATCCCGGCCGCCACGCGAATGCCCAGGGACCGGGCCTTGGCAGGCAGATCGCCCGTCACATTGGCACGCGCATCGACGATGCAGGGCACCGCAAGCCCCGCCTCTTTCAATGCAATCGCCGTGCGATAAGCGTCGTCGTTGTTGGTCACGACAACCGTGCGATCCCCCGGCGAAACTGCAAAGTTCACCACGAAATCGCGCACGGAACCCGCCAGCATCACGCCCGGAATGTCGTTGCCCGCAAAGGACAGCGGCCGTTCAATCGCGCCCGTCGCCGTGATGATCTGACCCGCGCGAATGCGCCACAAGCGGTGCTTTGGCCGCCCGTCACCCGGCGTATGATCGGCCACCTTTTCATCGGCCAGCACATAGCCGTGGTCATAAACCCCGGCCCCGGTGCAGCGCAACTTGATCGTCACATTGTCCATGGATTCAAGACGTTGCACCACAGACTTCACCCAAGCCTCGGTGTCGCCGTCCACCACGTCGCCATCCACAACCGCGCGGCCGCCAAACGCCGCCGTCTGCTCCAGCACGATCACCCGCGCGCCTGCTTCGGCGGCAATCAACGCCGCCTGCAGACCCGCGATACCGCCCCCGATCACCAGCACGTCACAAAAGGCATAGGCCTGCTCGTACCTGTCGGCGTCCCGCTCTTTGGGGGCTTTGCCAAGCCCGGCAGACTGCCGGATGATCGGCTCGAACAGATGTTTCCAGGCAGCACGCGGCCACATGAAGGTCTTGTAGTAAAATCCGCCCGGCAGGAACCGCGCAAGGCTGTTGTTGATCACGCCCACATCGAATTCCAGCGACGGCCAGTGGTTCTGGCTTTCCGCCTCCAGCCCATCGAACAGCTCGGTCGTGGTCACGCGCTGGTTCGGTTCAAACCGCGCGCCTTTGCCCAAACCGACCAAAGCGTTCGGCTCTTCGGGCCCTGCGGCCACAATGCCGCGCGGGCGGTGGTATTTGAAGCTGCGGCCCACCAGCATCTGGTCATTGGCCAGAAGGCTTGCGGCCAGCGTGTCGCCTTTCAGGCCACGCATGGTCTTGCCGTTAAAGGTGAAAACCTGCGGCAGGCTGCGGTCGATCAGACGACCGCCTTTGCTCAGACGGGTGCTCATTGGAAACCCTTCCAGTCGGGCCGTTTGGCCTTGATCTTGTCTTGCAGATCGGCAGGAGGTGCCGAGGATTGCGCCGCATAGGTGCCGAACACCTCTAATGTGGCGGTGTCGCGTGCGGCCAGAAACCATTTGCCGCAGCCATAGGTGTGCCGCCAACGTTCGAAATGCACGCCCTTGGGGTTCTTGCGCGCGAACATGTAGGCTTCGAATTCTTCATCCGACGCGCCGGGGCCAAAGCGCTTCAGATGCGCCTCATAGCCGGGGGAAAGTTCGGTTTCTTCGGCTTTGACGCCGCAATAGGGGCATTCGAGAATTAGCATGGCATCATCCCTTTCGGCGAAGTGTCGCTGCCCGAAAGCACCGGGCGCGCAGAATGTGAAAAGGCGGGCCCCGAAAGAGGCCCGCCCGGAAGGTCGGTCAATGCAAAAGCGGTCTGGCCGAAGTTACGGCGCGGCTTTTGGCGCAGGCTCGGCAGGTGCGGGCTCTGCTGGCGCAGGTGCAGGCTCTGGCGCTTCGATGGTGACGTTGGTGTTGGTGGTGCTGTCCGGCTTGGACGCTCCACCGATGTTGCCGCTGTAGAACAGCCAGCCAAGCACTGCGACGGCAACCACAAGCCCGCCAAGGATGAAGGTGACACCCCCCGGGGATTTGGTTTCGACCACAGTGTTGCGTTCGATGATACGGTTCGGATCGGCCATGTTTCAGTCTCCTTGCAAACGTCTATTGCAATGGAAACGCGGGAAGCTGCGCCTTGGTTCCGGGCACTGACAGAAATAATTCTGAAATCACAAAGCCTTGCTTGCCGGAATGCCAAAAGACGGGCCCCCGTTGGCACCCGCCCCCTGTCAGCAAGACCGACACTGCGGTTATTGAAGGACGACGTGCAGCGGCGGCTTGACCGCAGCAAGTTGCAGGCCGGACGCTGCGAATTCAGCGGTGTTGCTGCCCGCTGCGGCACCCGAGAGCGGGCCAAAGTCGAAGGGCAGCGATCCGCCTGACGCCATCCAAAGCAGGATGCCAAAGGCAATTCCAAGCCCGCCCAGCACGATGCCGTGGCCCGCGATGGTGTCGGAAGGGGCGCTGACAGAACGGGCCCCGACAAGACGGGCATCAACAAGACGGGCGCCGACAAAACGGCCTTGAACTGTTCGGGCGTGGTTTGCCATGGTGCAGTCTCCTTGCAGAGGGTTTCTGCAAGAAGAACGCCACAGCCAGCGTCATGGTTCCCCCAAGGCGCAAAAGACATGATCAATGCGCCACCCCAGCCGCGACGGATTCATCAATGAACTGGCCTTCCTTGAAGCGCCACATGTTGAACGCCTCGGCCAGCGCCCCCGGCTCGCCCTTGGCCATCAATTCGGCCATGGCCCAACCCGAACCCGGAATGGCCTTGAAGCCGCCCGTACCCCAGCCGCAGTTGATGAAACACCCACCCAAGGGCGTTTTCGAGATGATGGGCGACCGATCCCCGGTCATGTCCACGATCCCGCCCCATTGCCGCAGCATCTTCAGCCGTGAAATCATCGGGAAGGTTTCGACCAGCGCCCGCAGGGTTTCCTCGATGTGGTGGAAAGACCCGCGCTGGGTAAAGTTGTTGAAGCCGTCCGTGCCGCCACCGATCACCATCTCGCCCTTGTCGGATTGCGACATGTAACCGTGAACGGTGTTGGCCATCACAACCACATCCATGCACGGCTTGATCGGTTCCGAAACCAGCGCCTGCAGGGCCACGGCCTCAACCGGCAACCGGAACCCGGCCATGTCCGCCACCTGCCCCGAATGGCCCGCCACGACCACACCCAGCTTTTTGCAGCCGATAAAGCCCTTGGTGGTATCAACGCCCGTCACCTGACCGGCCACCGAAGTCACACCCTTGACCTCGCATTGCTGGATGATGTCCATCCCCATGTCGGAACACGCCCGGGCATAGCCCCAAGCCACGGCATCGTGCCGCGCCGTGCCGCCGCGCGCCTGATAAAGCGCACCCAACACCGGATAACGCGGACCGTCGATGTTGATGATCGGCACCAGTTCCTTGACACGCGCCGGGCCAATCCATTCGGTCTTGACGCCCTGCAAGGCATTGGCATGCGCCGTGCGCTGAT
This sequence comes from uncultured Cypionkella sp., assembly GCA_964497815.1. Lineage (GTDB taxonomy): Bacteria > Pseudomonadota > Alphaproteobacteria > Rhodobacterales > Rhodobacteraceae > Cypionkella. Next base: position 201 of record CAZCFC010000017.1, on the reverse strand, counting down.
AGCCGCGGATTTCATGATGCGTCTGCGCCAGCATCAACAGCCCGCGCGGGCTGAACATGACGTTATAGTTCAGATCCTGCGACATCGTCTCATACAGGCTGCGGGCCTTTTCATAGATCGCGGCCGAAGGATCCTGCAGATAGTTGGACCGGATGATCGTGGTGTTGCGGCCAGTGTTGCCGCCACCCAGCCAGCCCTTTT